>SXHT01000009.1 GCA_005773095.1 Planctomycetaceae bacterium | reverse complement strand
TATGGCCAGCCTCGACATGTACGACCGCCCTGTGATTGGCGACCGCGAGGCACAGCGTCCTCTGGTGGAGGTGTTTGATTACACGTGCTCCCACTGTCGGGAACTCGACGGTCTGATCCACAAGGCCCAAGCCGACTATGGCGACGAATTCACGCTGGTATTGTTGCCCATTCCGATGCATTCGAAGTGCAATGCATTTGTCAAAATCGATAATCCAAACCACGCCACAGCGTGCGAGCTGACGCGATTGGCGATTGCCGTTTGGCAAGCCAGGCCCGAGGCATTCGAGAAGTTTCACGCCTGGATGATGCAAGGCGCAGAGCCGCCCTCCCCTGCCGCAGCCGAGGCCGCGGCTGCCCGACTCGTCGGCGAGGAGAAACTCACACGTGCGCTTTCCGACTCCGCGGTCGAAGAGCAGTTGAAAGACAACTGCCGCATTTACTCGCTGGCGCGAGACAGCTCGCGCAATGGCACGATCCCCAAGCTGGTTTACGATCGTGCCGTCTCAAGCGGCCTGCCGTCGAGCGAGGAGCAGTTTCGGCTGTTCCTGGAAACGCAGGTGGGCTTGAAACCGGTCGCGAAATAGTTCGTCGCCGACGGTGGGGCACCCCCTGGGCCTTGCTGCCCGGCCGCCGGAAGGCGCCCGGAGGGTACCCGGCCCTCCGGCTATTTTTCGATGGCCGCTGTTTCAGCCGAGCCCCCCTGCGATCCAAACCTCCGCTGACGATAGAGATCGAGCCCGTGGATCGCGTGATAAAGGCCGCCGCACTCAACATCAAACTCCTGTGTCCGCTCGAGCATGTCCACCAGCGCGAGCGCCGCGCGGGTGACCCACGGCTTCCGCAACTCGTCGTCCGGCAACACCACGCATAAGAACTCGAACGTGTGCCCCGTGGCATGGATCCGCTGCGCAAGTTCGGCGGTGCTGCCCGGCCGGTTGAAGAAGTGGATCGAAAGACTTCCATCGGACTGCTGGAATTGGCGCGCCTTATCGATCAGGCCGTCGGTGTGCTGCCTGGTTTGCGGATCGTCCTTTCCGTAGATTCGCTGGTAGACCGATTTCCAGGGTTCCTTGGCAAGATCGCCGCCTGCCTGGCGATATCGATTGAGCGCAACGGCCAAACCAAATAAGCAGTGGGTGCCACCACAAGCGCGGCCGTTGATGTCGGCCGCGTTCTCCATCGTCACCAGGCGATCGATCGTCCACTGGCTACCGTCTTTCGCTTCCCACCTGGCATCGAGCGGCAGATAGGTGGCAAAGGCCATTAAGGTCCAGGTGCCTTCCATCGGGTCTTGGCACTCCCACTGCGATTGCGTGATCATATCGCTGACGGTGAACTCTTTGCCGCCGACGAACAGCTTGTCTTCCGGCTTGAGACCGCATTGCGAGAGATAGCCCAGCCACTGGTCGCGATGCCCCTGTCCGGATTTGCTGCCTTCTTCGACGACGGACAGTACACCGTGGTCGCCGATCCGCAGGTCCCAGCCGCGCAGCTTCCCGCCCGCCATCAGGTAGTCGAGCGCGCTGACGAGTTGGCCATCGTGCTCAATCAAAAAATCGCGACCGAACTCAAGCGCTCCATGCACGACCTGCCAGGCGGCATGGTCGCGCGTGTTGAGATGCCGGCCGTTTTTTGCAAAGTCGATCACGGCATCCAGTCGTGATTGCAACTCTTCGCCGCTGGGCAAGGCCAACGCAAGGCCGGTCGCCGGGGCCGCGGCTGGTTTTTCCGTTCGACTGCAGCCCAAAACCGCCAGAACAGCACCCACCCAGAACGCACGTTTCATGGTAAACCCTGTGAACGGAGGCGACCTTGCCGATAATGACGATCGCGCCGATCCTTGGGCAACCCAACTTGGACAACCGCCAGCATACATTGTCGGCAATCGAGCTGTAAACATAGAGAAATTGGGTAATGTTTTCCAGCCTGGCGCATTTGTCGTCTAGTCTTCCGAGCAACAGGCGCGTAAAGTTAAGTAGCCGCCAAAATTGCGGGAGGCCCTACGATGTTCTTCGACCCGAAATATTTGCTTTTCGTCGCTCCGGCGATCTTGCTTGCGCTGTGGGCCCAATTCCGGGTTCGTAGCGCCTATGCCGCCGCGATGCAGGTTCGGGCACCGCTGAGTGGGGCCGCCGCCGCACGGCATATTCTGGACTCGGCAGGACTGCACCAGGTGCAGATCGAAACCGTAGCTGGCCACATGACCGATCACTACGACCCGCGCGATAAAGTGCTGCGACTCAGCTCCGATGTCTACCGATCGCCGACGCTGGCGGCCGTGGGGATTGCCTCGCACGAAGCCGGTCATGCCATGCAAGATGCCGTGGCGTATGCTCCGCTGGCGATCCGAAATGCTGCGGTGCCTCTGGCGAATTTCGGCGCCGGGCCAGGCATTCTGATGATCGTGCTCGGTGCGGTGTTCGCGTTGCCGGCGATTGTCTTCATCGGCATTGCCCTGTTCGGCGGCGTGGTGTTTTTTCAGCTTGTCAACCTGCCGGTGGAGTTCGACGCCAGCAATCGCGCCAAGCGGCAGTTGGTTGAGCTGGGGATTTGCGATCGCGAGCAAATGCAAACCGTCACAAGCGTCTTGAACGCCGCCGCCTGGACCTACGTCGCAGCCACGCTGCAATCGGTGCTCACGTTGCTTTATTACCTGCACATCTTTAGCGGCAGCAACCGGGATTAAAGGGCAGCCGGGACATGAATTGCTGTACCAGTGCCGCAGGCACATGAGGGCATGCGTGCAGGTTCAACGGCCAAACAACGACTTCGGCAAGTGACCTGCCATCCATTCTTTCGTGGCACTTTTTGAATCCGGACCGCAGTCACCCTTCAGGCTGCCCTGTCCCCCGTTTCCGCGAGGTACGCTTCAAGTACTGGCCCTATCTTGCCGTTGGACGGTCTGATACCTTGTGGCTGCAGGGTATGGAGTTGCCGCGATGAAAATTCTCATGGCCACAAGCGAAGCCGTCCCGTTCGCCAAGACCGGCGGATTGGGCGACGTTTGCGGAGCGCTTCCCTTGGAGCTGGCCAGGCTCGGTCACCAGCCCACGCTGATCTTGCCCGCGTTTCGCCAGGTATTTGACTCGGGCCTGCCGATCGAATCCACGGGCCTCTCATTCGAGGTCCCCATCGGCACAAAGCTTGTGCATGGTTCGCTTTTGCGCTGCACCTTGCCCGCTGGAAACGTACCCGTTTATTTTGTTGAGAATCGCGAGTACTTCGACCGTCCCGATTTGTATCTGCAAGACGGCAGGGATTTTCCCGACAATTGCGAGCGGTTTGTGTTCTTTACGCGGGGTGTGCTGGAAGCCATTCGCCTGCTGGACTTGCAACCTGACCTGGTGCATGCCAACGATTGGCAAACCGCCTTGCTGCCCGCGTACCTGAAGCTTGAGTATCGCGGCGTGCCCGGGTACGAAAACATCGGCTCGCTGCTGACGATTCACAACCTCGCTTACCAGGGTGTGTTCTGGCACTGGGATATGCTGCTGACGGGGCTCGACTGGAAATATTTCAACTGGCAACAGATGGAGTTTTTCGGCAACTTGAACTTATTGAAGGCAGGACTGGTGTTCGCCGATCGGCTCAACACCGTCAGCCCGCGTTATGCCGAGGAAATCCAGGCATCTCCGCTGGGATGTGGCCTGGAGGGCGTTTTGCAACAACGGCGCGAGGTACTGACGGGCATCATCAACGGGGTCGATTATTTGCAGTGGAATCCGTCGTGCGATGCCCATCTGGCGGTCAAGTACAACGTCGATACCTATCAGCAGGGAAAGCGCGCTGGTAAAGCCGCACTGCAGGCGGAGATGGGCTTGCCGCAATCACCCGACGTGCCGCTTGTGGCATTTATTGGCCGCTTGACCGAGCAAAAAGGCATCGATCTGATGGGTGCCGTGATGAAAGAGTGGCTTGCGAATCGGGACGCGCAATGGGTGATTCTCGGCACGGGCGACCCCGTGTATCACGAACTTTTCACGATGCTTGCCGAGCGTAATCCGCAGAAGGCCGCGCTGCGGCTGGAATTCTCGAATGGGCTGGCGCACAAGATCGAAGCCGGCGCCGATATCTTCCTGATGCCCAGCCGCTACGAACCGTGCGGGCTGAATCAGCTTTACAGCCTCAAGTACGGTACGGTGCCGCTGGTGCGAGCCACCGGTGGCCTGGTCGACACGGTTATCAATGCCACCGATGCCACGCTTGCAAACGGCACAGCGACGGGATTCAGCTTTGCCGACTACAGCGGTCTGGCATTATCGGAAACGCTTGACCGTGCCTGCCAGATGTACGTCGCCAAGAAAAACCTGTGGGGACAGCTGATCCGCACGGGAATGAAGCAGGATTGGTCGTGGGCGCACAGCGCTTGCGAGTACGTGCGTCTGTATCAGCAAACCGTGCGGCAGGCAAGAGGCTCGCTTGCCGGTCAAAGCGCGTGACGGTCGCCCCATGGCAGAATTTCCGCGGGCTGGGGGGCTGGGGGGCTGGCTCATTTTCCCGGCTTCACTCCGCACCCTTTGACACCCGTCCGCAGAGCCACTATCACTGGAATATTGAGATCTTTCGGTGCACGACGACCACGGCCGGCTTTGCGTGGGCCGCGGGCCAATGCATTCAATCGGTTGCGCCTGAAGACGCCGCGGAGCAATTGTACCCGCGGTGAAGTTTTTGCCCGCAGTGATACCTGCGCCCGAAGTAAAATCTGCGCCCGCAGCGAAGTCATTCCCCATGTCGCAGCCCATCCGCCTGGTTCTGGTTTTGCACGATCATCAGCCGATCGGCAATTTTGAAGGCGTTTTCGAACAGGCGTATGAGGATGCGTACAAGCCATTTCTTGACGTGTTCGAGCGTTATCCGCGGCTCAAGATGGGCCTGCACACGAGCGGACCGTTGATGGAATGGCTTGACGCTCGGCATCCGGAATATCTGGATCGCATCAGCGCTCTGGTGGCGGCCAGTCGATTGGAGATCGTGGGCGGACCATTCTACGAGCCCATCTTGTCGATGATTCCGCCGCGCGACCGGATTGGGCAGATCGCCACGTATTCGCGCTGGCTGGAGAACCGCCTGGGCGCCACGGTGCGCGGCTGCTGGATTCCCGAGCGCGTGTGGGAGCAATCGTTCACCAGCGATCTGGTGGCGGCTGGCATCCAGTACACGATGCTCGACGACTCGCACTTCAAGAACGCGGGTCTCGCCGACGATGAGCTGCACGGTTACTATCTGACGGAAGACAACGGTCACGTACTGGCCGTGTTTCCCGATAGCGAGCCGTTGCGGTACATGATCCCGTTCTCGCCGCCGCAGGATACGATCGACTACCTTGGTCGGATCCATGAGAGATTTCCGGGCGCGGTTGCAGTGTTTGGTGACGACGGCGAGAAATTCGGTGCTTGGCCGCAAACCAAGAAAAGCGTCTACGAAGAAGGCTGGCTGGTGCGTTTTTTTGATTTGCTTGTGCAGCACCAGAGCTGGATCCGTACGGACTTGCCCTGCGAGGTTTACGATGCCACGCCGCCGGTAGGCAAAGTGTATATTCCCGAAGGCAGCTACCGCGAAATGACCGAATGGGTGTTGCCGGTCGAACAGCTGAGCGACTACGTGCAAGTGCGTCGGGAGATGGAGCACGATCCCCGGTGGCCGCGCTTGGCGCGCTTCGTGCGCGGTGGTTTTTGGCGGAACTTCAAGGTCAAGTATCCCGAAACCAACGAGATGTACAGCCGCATGATGATGGTCAGCAAGCGGCTGGACGAGCTGAGCAAGGACCCGGCGGCAAACCGCGAAGTGCTGGAGCAGGCGCGTTCGGCCTTGTACCGCGGCCAGTGCAATTGTTCTTACTGGCATGGCGCGTTCGGCGGTGTTTACTTGCCGCACCTGCGCAACGGCGTCTATCAACAACTGATCGCGGCCGATACGCTGCTCGACCAGGCCGCTGGGCGTCACAAAGGCTGGGTGGAAGCCACGGCCGAAGACTACAATTTCGACGGCCGCCAGGAAGTCCTGCTGGCGAACGATCGCGCCGTCGCGCTGGTGGCGCCCAGCCGTGGCGGGCAGATGTACGAACTCGACGTGCGGGCCATTCAGCACAATCTGCTGGCCACGCTCACGCGCCGCCCCGAGGCTTATCATGGCGCGGTGCTGGCCGGCGGGCACGGCGGCAACGACGTCGCCGCGGTCAGCACCCAAGTGGTTTTCAAGCAAGACAATCTCGCTGGCCGCCTGGTGTACGACAATCAGCCTCGCAAGAGCTTGCTCGATCATTTTTATGATCTGGAAGCCAGTCCCAACGCCGTCTGGCGCGGCGAAGCGCCCGATCGCGGCGACTTCGTGAGCCGCAACTACGAAGCCCGGATTCGCCGCAGTCCGACGCGCGTGCAGGTGCTGCTCTCGACCCTCGGCAAGGTGGCGGACGCGGAGTTCAAGATCACCAAGGGTGTGACGATCACAAGCGACAGTTCAGCGCTCGAGATCACGTACTTGCTGGAGAGCTTGCCCAAGGATCGTCCGCTGCACTTCGCGGTCGAATTCAATTTCTCCGGAATGCCCGCCGGCGCTGACGACCGCTACTTCTACGGAGAGCATCGGCGACCGCTCGGCCAACTTGGCGCCCAACTTGATCTGATGAACGTCGACGAGCTGGGTCTCGTCGATGAATGGCTCGGAATCGACGTGAATCTCTCGCTCTCGCGCCCGAGCGGCATCTGGACTTTCCCAATCGAAACCGTCAGCCAGTCGGAAGGCGGCTTCGAGGCCGTTCATCAATCCGTCTGCGTGCTGCCGCACTGGGTCGTGCAAGCAGACAGCGAAGGTCGCTGGACAATGACCATCGGGCTCTCGTTCGATACCACGCTCGCCGAAAGTCGGCGGGTGGAAAATCTGGCAGTCGCCGCGGCAACTTGACGTGTAGCCCGAGAATAACGAATGGCTGTTCGATTGGAACAGCGGATAATGCTTTTCATTGTGTCCTTCGCACGGCCACCGCGTCGGGCATCTTACGCACTCTCCGATAAGGATTGGGCAAATCCGAACCAGTCCACGCCGGGCGTGAACTCGGTCGCCTGCCAGCCAACCTCCGCGAGCAGCCCAACGCGCGCATGGCGCTCGATGTCGGCCCGGTTGGTAGCCACGCTCGGATCGTCCGTTTTCGCGAGGCCGCTATTGAGCACGATGCCCGCCACCGGCAAACCGCCACGATACGTGCCTGCCACCAGCACGGTTTGCAGCGTCTGATTGATCGTGCCCAGCACGTTCCGCGTGACGACAACCAACGGAAAACCGAAGTCGTGGGCCAGGTCGGCGACAAACTCGTCATCGGTCACTGGCGACATTAGCCCACCCGCCCCCTCGACCACGACGACGTCACTGTGTTCCAGCCAGTAGTTGAGTCCCCCGCGAAGCAGTTGCGAATCGACTTCCCGACCTTCGGCGCGAGCCGCCCGATGGGGCGCGATGCGCGCGGCAAAACGTTGCGGGCAAACCCGCTGAAAACTTCCCGTCGAGCCCGCGGCTTGCCACAGAGCGGTGGCGTCATCAGCCACGAGCTGGTCGCCTTCAGAGCGACAACCGCTGGCCACTGGCTTGTACATGCCAACACGGTGTCCGGCCGCCGTCAGCGCGCGAACGATCATCGCGGCGACGTACGTTTTCCCCACGCCGGTATCGGTTCCTGTGACAAATAATCCGGGAACTGGTTTCCGCATGCTGTCTGGTAGAGTAACATCTTAATGACGAATCACGAAGCACGAATGACGAATAACACAACGATGACCCACCCCCAAGTTACCCTTGCGGTCGTTCAGATGTCATGCGTTCCCCAGCAGGGATCGAACGTGGCCAAGGCGGTATCGCGGATTGCCGAGGCGGCCGCCGCCGGCGCGAACCTGATCTGCTTGCAGGAACTGTTCGCGGGCCAGTACCCTTGCCAGACGGAAGACCATCGCAGGTTTGACGACGCCGAGCCGATTCCCGGCCCCACCAGCGAAACGATCGCGGCGGCAGCGCGAGACAATCACGTAGTGGTCGTCGGCTCGTTCTTCGAGCGCCGCGCTCCTGGCGTGTACCACAACACGGCTGTCATCTTCGATGCCGACGGCTCCACGGCCGGCGTGTATCGCAAG
>SXHT01000066.1 GCA_005773095.1 Planctomycetaceae bacterium | reverse complement strand
CTTGCGCGGCGGCGGCAGGGGGGGGCCTGCGGGCTTGTTCTCGGCAGTCCAGGGGAGCCGTTCGAGCGGATTCGGTGGCGGTCCCTGTTGGCTGCTGAGGTGCTCCAGCAATATCCGGCGCACTTCGAGCACGGTCAGAGCGTGAGCGTGCACTTTGGAGTGATCTGCGTTGACCGTGATCTCCGACTCCACATTCTCAAGATGAGCGCTGGCGACCGCCACCACGCCGTCGCTGTCGCCATCGTTAATCGAGCTGGCGATTCTGCCCGTAAACCCTTTGCGGCTAATCTTGCCGACGATGTTATGATACTTCACCGCGGGATTCGCCTCGCTTTCCAGCATCACGTTGAGGAATTTGGAGTTGGGAGCCAGCGACTCGATGCTCGTTGAAACGTCGATGGGGTTTTGCGGCAAGAAGCAGCCAGGGTTGTCTCGTTTCAGTCGCATCTGGCTCTTGACCATCATCTTGGGAAGTTCGATCAGCTTGTTGCCCAGGTACTGCGTGGTGTTATTGGAAGCATTGCTGCCGCGATGCGGTGTGGCAATCGTAATCACGCGTCGCACCGAGGGATTGGGGCGGAAAAAGAACGTCTTTTCGAGACTCTGACGCTCATCCAGCGAAGCGTTCACCAGCTGGAACGACTGATCGCTCACTGTGCGCCAGAAGTCCTCGCGGCTATCCAGCGTTTGCAGCTTTGAAATCAGTCCACCCATGCTGTGTCCCACCAAAACCAGATTGTCGAGTGTCGGCTGCTGGTGATAAGGGTCGAGGTTGTCTCGCAGGCTGACCAAATCCGCTCGCAATTGTGCCGCGCTGTACCAGAACGGTTGCCCCGTGGGATAAAGGTAGAACCAAAACTGGTACCGATCTCGTAGTTCCGGCGAACCACGCAGGTCGTTGAACATTTCCATCCAGGTGATCGGGCTCGACCACAGCCCATGTACCATCAGCACCGGGATTCGGTCGGGGCGATAAGGCTCCAGCATGTAAACGCCTTGCAGCGGCTTGACCTTGTCGGGATTGAGCACGCCGATGGTGGCAATGTCGAGCTTCTGCAGCTGGGGCTGACTGAGGAAGTACGCCAGCGGAGTCGTCAAATCGCTTTCCAGCGGCACCGGCCGATGGGTCACCGATAGCGCATCGATCGCGAGGGGGTCATGCAGCTCCAGCGTCGCCGTATGGTGATTTTCCGCCGGGGATTTGCTCGGCTCGATGCGCAGGAACGCCGTCACCGGGAAGCTCAGTCCTGGTGGGTAATACTGATCGGGCCCGTCGCGTTTGGCGTCAACCTTTCGCTCGGCGATCAGGGGCACGCCCAGGCCGTAAGCGTGGTAGTGGTTCCGCAATCCCGTAACTTCGTAGTCGCTGACAAACTTGAATCCAGCGAAGTCCTCACTACGCCAGCCGCTGCCTTGGCAGGCGACCGTTACTTCCATCGTCTGGTTGGCACCCTGCACGATGGTGGTCTCGCCCGGCAACAGCTTGTTTCGCTTCTGCACGATCCGCAGCAAGCCTTCGAGCGCTCCGTTGTACACCTCGCAGGCGCCGCGGAAGTGCGGGTCGTACGAATTTTGGTACAGCGCAAAACGTTCGTCAAACAAGAACAGATACGAGTGCATCACCGCCGCACTATAAAGCTCGAGTGTTTTCTTGGACTGCATCAGCGCCTCTGCGCGCTTGCCGCCGAGGTACGCCAGTTCCGCAAGCGCATAGAGCGTGTCGGGGGCTGGCTCCTGGTTGAACCGGTCGCGGAGCTTGACGCAGAGTTCCGTGGGAGCCCGCCGGTAATCATCCAGCAGGTCATACCTGCGCAGGACGAGCATGGTGCGTTCGCTGGGTTCTTGTTCCGATTGCCCCCAGGTGTGAACGTAGCCCAAGAAGGGGTTTCTGGAGTTCTCGCGCAGCTCCGCCCACTTCTGCGCAGCGCAGCCCCCCTGCGCGCCGACGACCACCACCAGCAGCAGCGACCAGGCTGGAAGTCGCACGTGCAAAACGCTACGCTGGCAGTGGGGGTGAACTCGCCGCATGAAGGGAACTTAGGACGGAAAAGTCAGCGTTCGCTATTTTTGGGCGGAGAACAATAGATGCCTTCCGACAAGCGGGTCAATGTCGCTTCGCCAAATCTTGACGTCTCCTTGAGCGACGGGCGAATCCTGCTGCGCCCCTTCCACTTCGACGACATTGACGAGCTTTTCGCCGCCGCCCGCGAAAGCATCGACGAAGTGGGGCGCTGGCTCCCCTGGTGTCATTACGATTACACCCGCGAGGAAAGTTCGGCGTGGGTGGAATCCCGGCCGCAAGCATGGCGCGACGGAGTCGAATACAGCTTTGCTATCATCGACCGCGCGACAGGCCGGTTCTTGGGCGGCAGCGGACTGAACCAGTTCGACTACGAACGCCAGCGCGCGAACCTGGGCTACTGGGTGCGGGCCAGCGCCATGAGCAGCGGCTATGGTACCGCCGCGGCCCGCCTGCTAGCACGCTGGGGGGTCGAAGCGCTCCATCTCGAACGGATGGAAATCGTCGCCGCGGTTGGCAATATCGCCAGCCAGCGAGTCGCGATCAAAGCGGGGGCAATGCGCGAAGGTATTGCCCGCTCCAGAATCCGCATCCGCAGCGAGCAACTCAACGCGGTGGTGTTTTCGCTGGTGCGGGCTGACGTGACAACACACGACTGAGTTACCCACCTAAATCCTCAGCGCTGATACCTGCCCATCAGCTCGCCATGACCCAACACGTGGCCTTCCATCATCTTGAGAAGTTCTGCTTTCGTGGCGCCAGGCTTGAGCGCCAGCGGCGAATCGAGCGCGTAGAGTTTGAAAAAATAGCGGTGCGGTTTGCCTTTGGGTGGCGCCGGGCCGCCGTAGCCGAGATCGCCAAAGTCGTTCGGGCCCTGGGGAGGACGAGGCGTTTCTGTCTGAGCACAACCGGCAAACAGCGCTGGATCAGCGATCAGCATCACGTACCAGGCGCCGGCCACCTTAGCGCGAGCAATGAAAAGGACGATAGCCGCGAGTATTGACACAATGACGATCCAAAGCGTATGCGATCGAGTCATCCTCATCGCCAACGTCTCCCCGAAGCCGACCGCTCCCCCATGGGATGGGCCTGGAACGGCATCGACCTCGCAATAGCCGCCAATCTAACATCGCCCCGCTGTCGAGCCAATGCCCCAAACGCTGACAAAACCCCAGCGGTCGATTTCGTACCATTGGGACTTAGGGCGATCCTTGAAGAACTGAGTCGAATCTCTCCCGCTCGTCCGGCTCCTCCGGAACTCTGCGAACGATTTCGCATCGATTGCACTTCGCCGGAAAAATGAGCCAGTCCCCGGCCCGTGAATGGTTATCCGTCCCGTTGCTCATCCGCCCAATTCTATGGAGCGTTTCGTGGCCGCTTCGACGGCGGCGATCAGCGCGCCCCGAACACCGCCGGATTCAAGGGCCTGCAGACCCGCGATGGTCGGTCCCCCGGGGCTCGCCACCCGATCCTTGAGCACGGCCGGATGTTCGCCCGTGACCAACACCATCTCCGCGGCACCGCGGACAGTTTGGGCGGCAAGCGCAGTGGCCACGTCGCGTGGCAGCCCCATCCGCACTCCTCCATCGCTGAGCGCTTCAATCATCACGTACACAAACGCTGGCCCGGAGCCGGAGAGGCCCGTAATCGCATCGAGTAATTTTTCCTCCACCTGAAACGCCTTGCCAACCGCCGAGAGCAACTTCCCGACGAGTTGCACGTCGGTTTGAGTCGCGCTCCCGCCGGCACAATAACCACTCGCGCTCTGACCGACCAGGCACGGAGTATTGGGCATCACGCGCACGATGCGAAGTGGCTCCGCGCGAGCCTTGTCGGCCAATCCCTCCGCCAACTTCGCCAGTCGAACGCCAGCGGCAATGGAGATCACCAGATGCCTGCCGGCAAGGTGGGATCGCAACTCTGCTAGCACCGCCGGCATCTGCTGCGGCTTCGTGGCCAGAAATAGCACGTCGGCTTTCGCGGCAACTTCCGCATTCGTGGCCAACAAACGGGCGCCAGGCAATTCGGCCATAAAGGCTGCCTTGGCCGCCGCCACCGGGTCGCTCGCCAAGAGCTGCTCGTCGCCCAGGAGGCCCGCGCGCACGAAGCCAATCGCTAGCGCTCGGGCCATCTGTCCCGCGCCAATAAACCCAATCTTCTCGGTAAGCATGCAGTTCCCCTCTCGTTTGCCGTCCCGCGTATGAAGTGCGTGCTGACATGCTACGCCGAGACCCTCGCGGACTTCAACTCACCTTGTAGGGATCGGGCCTTTTTGCGACACTCCTGCCGATTTTCGGGGGGAACATTCCAGTCGAGGTCTCTTCCAGGAGTCGCGAAAATGAGTCGCCCAGGTTTGCTTGCGACGGTCGTGATCGCCGCGGTTACGCTTTCCGCTACACAATCGGCGGTTGCCGAATTGCGCTGGCCCACCTGGCTCGGCGGAAAGCCCGAGAAGATTTCGCACGCCCACAGTAGGACCAAGAAGCCAACGACAACGTCAACGGCGGCCGGCAAGGGGGGCGGCAACAAGCTGTTCACAAACACGAAGAACCTCTTTTCTCCGAAGACAAAACCTAAGACCATCTCGAAGTGGCCTTCTGAAAATTCCACCGCCAGCCGAGCTCCGGCGAACGCCGACGCAAAAAAATCATGGCTTGGCCCGATGTTCAAGTCCAAGGAGCCAGAGCCTCCACGTTCGGTTGAAGAGTGGATGGATCTCAAGCAGATCAAGCCCTGACGACTTTCTCCCTGCCAACCGGGTAGCCGGAACAGCTATTGCTGTCCCGGCGCCGAAGGCACAACAGGGTATGCCTGCGGGCAACCCTGCTTTTCCCGGATGGATTTCAGCCATTAGCCGGCGGTCAGCGCAGCGCCACCGCCGGAAAGCGTCCAAAAGCATCCGCCGACCCCAGAGAAGTCATAACGCTGCGCTCCGCTGGGGCATGGACAGCGGCGGGCGAACGCAATGGATTTGCGGATCTTCCACCCACAATCCAGACGCTGACACCCTCACGCGAATTCGCTGGGAAAATAAGCCGGTTCCCGGCCCACGAGCGGTTACAATGACCCTTTTCTCATCAAGAACCGTCGGGTCACCGCCATGAATACCTTTCCGCCCAAACTTCCCTGGACTGAGCTGTTCGTTCGCTCGGGTCTTAAAACACTCTCCGACCGCGTTCGACAGCGATCCATGGTGCGTCGGGTTCGCGGAGCCGTGGATGACTTGCGGAGCACGGTCCGCAATGCTGCCAGGCAACGGCTTCCGCAGGCATCGGCCGCCGCCGGGTGGATGGTGCAACGCCTGCTGGAAGGCGCCGCGGTTGGTCCGTCCGCAATCGTGAACGCCACGGGCATCATTGCACCGCGCGGTTATTCATTGCCGCTGGCGGAAGCTGCGATCGCGTCCATGCATGCGGCAAGCGAGGGATTTTCGACGGCGACGTCGGCTCTTGAACCGCTGTTGATCGATCTGACAGGAGCGGAAGCAGCACTCGTATTGCATTCACCCTCCGCCGCGTGCCTGGCGGTTCTGAGCGCCCTCGGTGGCCCCGTCGTTGTGGCTCGCAGCCATGTCGGGGAAGCGGATGATGTGGCGCTTTGCAACCTGGCAGCGTTGGCGGGCACGCGATTGACCGAAATCGGCTCAGTCGGACGTGTATCGTGCGTCGACTACCGCGCCGCGCTCAAAGCCGGCGACCCGGCTTGCGTATGGCATAGTCAACCGCAGTCGATCGCCGTACTGGGAGAGATGGCCGCGCCATCGGCCGAAGAAGTGTTCGCGATTGCCCGCGAGCACGGCTGTCCCGCCATTGAATACCTCGAAGCAGCCACACTCGTCGAACTCAGCACGGGGGGCAACTCGGTGTCGATTCCGATCGCCCGCGCGTCGCTGCTTGCCGGCGCCGACCTGGTGGTGCTCCCTGGTGATCGGTTCATCGGCGGTCCCTCCTGCGGAATTATTGTCGGTCGAAGCAAGCTCGTGGCCCGCGTCGCCGCGCACGTACTTGCGCGATCCAGCGCACTCGATTCAGGGCGACTGGCTGCCTTGGTTGCCACGCTCGAGCTTATGGGTGATCGCGCAAGGCTAACCTCCATCCCAACCTATCAACTGCTGTGTGCGACGAGCGAGAACTTGCAGCATCGCGCCGATCGTTTGGTGGCGCAGCTGTCCGACTGCTCGCTGGTGACGGCTGCGGAGGCCGTCCCTTGCCCGGGATTCTTGAACGACGGCCGACTGAAAACCCAGCAATTTGCCGGTTGGGGAGTGGCAATTACGGCGACAGAGCCGTCGGAGATGTTCGCGAAAAAGCGGCTCGAGAGCCCCCCTCGGGTGGCGGTTTTGCAGGAAGATGGCCGCCTGATTTTCAACTTACGGAGCGTGCTGGCCGGTCAGGACGCGCAACTCGCGGCAGTTTTTCAAGGCAAAAGTGACTAATTTCCGACCTGCCAGGGGTGTGCAAACTGCCGGCCGATGGAGTAGACTTACTTTTCGATGTTTGGGGATCCGCCCACGAAGAGGCGGAAGGTCACTCAGGGAGTGAAGGTTGCGCGTCGCCAGCGCCGTCTTGACCGTGCTGCTATTGATCGCGTCGCCGCTGGCTGCGGCGGACGACGACGACATCGCTCTGCGCACGTTTCATCCGTGGGGCCGGTTTCATGTCGGCTCTTGGAATCGCGTTCGGATCATTTCCGAAACGGTGGACGACAAGGGGGAGGTCGTCGCCACGAGCATCTCGGACACCAGGGCCACTCTCATCGAACGAGGACTTGAATCGTACTCGCTGAAATTGGAAACGTCGGTCGAAATGGCGGGAAAAAGAATCCCCGGCGAGCCAAAAATCGTCAAGCTCGGCTATGCTGGCGAAAATCTGGGCGAACAGTTGTCGTACCGAAACGTGGATGATGCCAGCATGTTCATCGGTGGCCGTATGATCGATTGCGGCGTTCAGGAGGTGGAAATTGTCGGTATTGGGCAAAAGCTCGTCTCGCTGATTCGCTACGCGAAAGGCGTTGCACCGTTTGTGCTGCACCGCAAGACGACCCAGACCGACTTGTCTCACCCCAACCAATCGAATGAAACTGAATTTGAAGTCGTGGGGCTGGAAATACCTTGCAAAGTATGCGGTGTGCTGCGGAACACGGCCCACACGAAGCTGGTGCAGCGCGGCCCGCGCGGTTCGACGGAATCACTTTCGGTGGTGTCTGCCGTCGTACCGGGAGAATTGGTCTCACAGACCTCCAAGAAGACCGATGATCGGGGTCGCGAAATCCACCGCAGCTCCCTCGATCTTGTGAGCTACTACGTGGCGCCGACGCTGGACCCCGCGGTCGAGGATTTCCCTGAACGCCGAGTTCCCCGTCGCTATCACAAGCGGCCGCGCCACGACCGCCGGTAGGTCCGGGAAGCTTGGAACGCGTAACGTGCGAAAACGGTTCCGCGTTCCGAGGTCCGAGCTCCGCGTTCCCACTTGCATCACCTGCCGGGCTGTGACATATTTTTAGTTGGCACATCCCTGCGGTTTCTAACAGTGGCGTGTTCGAGGCGTGCGCATGATGCAAGTTTGGCCGGCGATCGATCTGCGCGGCGGCAAATGTGTGCGGCTAAGGCAAGGCGACTATCAGCAGGAAACCGTTTTCGGCGATGATCCTGCCGCTATGGCGCGCCATTGGGTTGAGCAGGGGGCTCGCTGCCTTCACCTGGTCGACCTGGACGGCGCCAAGTCAGGACGGGTCACCCATCGGGAAAGCATTCGCGCTATTGTTTCGGCCGTGGATGTACCGTGCGAATTAGGCGGCGGCATTCGCGATCAGCAAACGATCAGCTCCTTGCTTGCCCTGGGACTCCACCGCCTGGTG
>SXHT01000065.1 GCA_005773095.1 Planctomycetaceae bacterium | reverse complement strand
GGTTCCTTTGGTGCAGGCCACCAACTCCAGCGCGCCACGATGAAGGCAGACGGAACTCTCCACATCCACGCACCGCTCCTGAAGGTTGATCGCTACCCCTGGAAACTTGAGTTTCTGCAAGGCGGCTTGAAGGGCGGCGTTTGTGGCGCCCCCGGCTGCTACTAGCCGGTTGGTGGAAAGGGACCCTGAGGTGAGCTCGGCCGCGCACAACGCGACAACGGGCATCATTAGCGCCGCCCACCACCTCACGAAACCTGCTGGCTTCTTTCTGTGCACTTGATTGTCCATTCGGGCCACGCTTTCTTTAAGAGCGTTGCCAGCACGCGCTCAGGCTGTCACATGGATCGGACTCTATGGCCGTTCGCTCAACGCGGTCCAGCAAGCGGGCAACCTCTATTGCTAGCGACCAGCGGTCGAGCAAACTTCGGTCAGGAAGCGGGTGGTGGAAGGCTATCGTCAAGGTAGCCACCTGTAAGCATTTTCAGTGCCATCGTCGCATAGAGCGCGACGAGTATCGGATACTCTTTGTTAAATTTTGGCGTCGATGAAGGTCATCAGTCCGCAATAGCTCAGGCTGCCTTATAGGCTGTTTGAAAACTCACTGGGTTATGCATCCGGTCAAGAATCAGTCATAATTCCCCAAAATCGTAACACGACAATGGGGTCGGGTATGCTTGGTATCGGCATTGACTGCTTCGGCGCCGCGCCAAAACGAAGGCACCGGTTCCGCGACTGACCGCGAGGTCCATTCCGGCGGGTTCCGGCACCGACACGAAGGCTTCTAAATTGTCGATGCCATGCCACGCACTGCCTCCCGTCGTGGACAACGTCAGGGAAGTGAACCGGTTGTTGGATGAGGCCGCCCAGAGTGCCGACATGAAGGCGCGTTACGCGCTGTACCAACGTGCGGAAGGGATCATCGTCGACGATGCCCCATGGATTTTCCTGGGGCACAAGTTCCAGATACTTGTTGAGGCATCAAATCAAATGGAGATTCCAATTTTTCGGCCCTGCGATATGAAAAACGCATGGACCTGATGAATGAGTTGCACATCGCGTTCGGTGCCGACAACGCACCTGCTGTCCGCGAACTCTTTTCCCGGCATCCCGATCTGCGGACGCTCGTGAACGCGCCGATCGGTCCGTTCAATTCTCCGGCGGTCTGCAATGTGCGCAGCGCGCAGATGCTTGATGTGCTGCTCGAGGCGGGCGCCGACATCAACGCGAAAAGCCAATGGTGGGCGGGCGGCTTTTGCCTGCTTGATTCGGCCAGCGACGACCTGGCCGCGCACGCGATCAAACGCGGTGCGACGGTCGAAATCCATGCCGCCGCCCGTCTTGGCTTGATTCCGCGCTTGAAGGACTTACTCGCCGCCGATCGCAGGCTGGCAACCGCTCGCGGCGGGGATGGCAAGACGCCGTTGCACTTCGCGCGCACCACCCAAGTCGCCGCTCTGTTGCTGGAACATGGCTCCGATGTCAATGCACGTGATATCGATCACGAATCGACGGCGTCGCAGCATTTGATCCTGGAACATCCGGAAGTGTCGCGGTTCCTCATCGAAGGCGGCGGCGAGAGCGATATTTTTCTCGCGGCCGCGCTGGGCGATCTTGCGCTGGTCCGCCAGCACATCGCGGCGAATGCCGATTGCCTCCGACGGCGCATCAACAGTGAATCGTTTCCGATGCGAAATCCGAAAGCGGGCGGCACGATCTACAATTGGACGCTGGGCTGGCATCTCTCGCCGCAGCAAGTCGCGCGCAAATTCGGCCACGAGCAAGTTTTTAACTTTCTAATGGTGCAAAGCCCGCCCGAAGTTCAACTGGCGAACTGGTGCTGGCTCGGCGAGGAGGAGGAGGCCAGGAAAACGCTCGCGCAGAATCCAGGCGTGATTGCGAAACTCACCGGGACTGATCGTCGCGCGATGGCTGATGCAGCTCGGAACAATGAAACACCCGCCGTTCTGCTGATGCTCGACTGCGGCTTCCCAATCGATGCACGTGGACAGCATAGCGCCACGCCGTTGCACTGGGCCGCATGGCATGGCAACGCGGCGATGCTGAAAAGGCTCCTCGACCACGGCGCCGCGTCGCTGCTCCAAACGCGGGATAAAGACTTTGACGGAACCCCGATGCGTTGGGCCGTTCACGGCTCGGAAAATGGGTGGAATTGCGCTCAAGGCGACTACGGAACCGTCGTCAAAGCGCTCCTGGCGGCCGGCGCGAAACGTCCGGAAAAAGTCGAGGGCAGCCCGGCGGTGCGCGAGGCGTTGAGCTAGATGTTCCCAGTCCATAATGGCTGGCTGGAATTGTACCTCGCCTTGGGAGACCCGGAACGTGTCCGAAAACTCGAACGTGGTTGAGTTTATGTGGCTTCGAGATTGTCAGCCCAGCGTCTCCAGCACTTTGCGTTCGGCTGACTTGGGTTCCGTGAGGGCGGCGATGCGGTGGTCCAACGTGGCCAGCTCGCCGCCCCGGCGGATCGCCAGACCGAGCAGATAGGCGTCCGTCACTTGTTGATGCCCCATCAGCCGAATGCCAGTGAAGCCGACCGCTTCAGCGACGGGCAGTTCATCCGGCCAGAAGACGTGGTCCTTGGCAGCCGTGTTGGCGGAGAGAACGTGAACGGCTTCGCGGGGCTGAACCGCGTCGCGGGAAAACGCGGGATTCGACACGATGCGTACGAAACCGGCCTGGGTGATGGGGCACGTCGCCCAGCCTTTCGCGCGATGGCGGGTGAACCATTTCATTGCGAGTTCATGCTTCTCATGGCTGGGCCAGAGCAGAGCAATAAGCAGGTTGGTATCGAGCAGGTAGCCCTTCATACACCCTCAGCCTCAATGCGGCGCACATCGTCCGTAGTTACTTTGGGCGAGTCCGCCGGGAGGTGAAACACCACGAGGCCACCTTTGTCCTGGGCAGGAGTGGAGGCGTTCAGCCCCTTGCGCAACAGGTCCGACACGGTCTTGCTCAACGAAACGCCCCGCAGCTTGGCCTGGCGCGCGGCCAGTTCGAGAATGTCATCATCCAGTGTCAATGTCGTTCTCATGTCAAGATCGTGCCTAAATCATTTTTTGATGTCAATTTACGATAGGCGCATCTATTTGAATTTTGATCACCACTTGAATTGATTCCATGTCTCCCTCCAACGAAGCGTCCCGGTTTGCTCTCGCCCTCGCAGAGCCTCCTGCGAAACGCGCAGCCTGGCTCGATACCGATTAGGGTGGATATGTCGCACCGAATTCCCCATGTTTCCGCCACGCCGCTCAGAGGATCATGAACGAAGTCACGCGCATACTCTACGCCATCCAGGAGGGTCAGACACACGCCGCCGTGGAGTTGTGGCCGCTAATTTATGAGGAACTGCGTCGGCTGGCTGCGGCGAAGATGGCGCGAGAAAAGCCCGGCCTAACTCTCCAACCCACTGCCCTGGTCCACGAAGCTTGGTTGCGCTTGGTCGGCGACGAGCAACCGACTTGGGAAAACCGCGCGCATTTCTTCGGGGCCGCGGCGGAAGCCATGCGCCGCATTCTGGTGGAGCGCGCCCGACGACGGCTTCGCCTGCGGCACGGAGGTGGGCAAGAACGGGTCGATATTGACGAGGTGGAGATCGCGGCCCCGACTGACGACGAGGACCTTCTCGCCGTGCACGACGCGTTGGATCGCTTCGCCGCGTTGGATCCGGAGAAGGCGGAGTTCGTCAAACTGCGCTATTTCGTGGGCCTGTCTCTGGAAGAAACAGCCAGTGCGCTGGGTGTTTCCCTCACCACGGCCAAGCGCTGGTGGCAGTACGCCCGCGCCTGGCTGAAGGTGGAAATGCGCCGGAACTGAGCCTCCGAAACTTTTTTCAAACTGTTTGGGCCTTTTGGAAGTGAAACGGCGCATGACCAGTTAGCACTACAGCGACAGTTCACTTAAAGTTTGGAAGATGAAGGGGAAAAGCCCCGTTCTTGGCGCGACGGTTGGAAAGCTGTCGATCGCACCCGACGACATTTTTAGCTTGCGCGGAACTGGCCCGC
>SXHT01000064.1 GCA_005773095.1 Planctomycetaceae bacterium | reverse complement strand
GAAATCCGTGCTGACCTCGAGCCCAGCGGCCTTCCACGCGGCAGCCAGTTTGGCGGCCGTTTCCTGCTCCTCAAATGAGAGCTCCGGATACTGATGGAATTCGCGGTACGTTGACACAAGTTCGTCGATTTTATGCTTGACCCAAACGGACGGTTCTTCGGCTGACGAAATGGCGGGCACCAGGAGCAGAAGGCTGAGAATGAATCGTTTCATATTTCACCTGAGGGTGGAGACCATTGGCCGCTGTCGATCAATCGCATCATCGCGGGAATCATGCGGCGAATTGCCCGGGCACGGTGGCTGAGCATGGCTTTTACTTCCTCAGCAAGCTCGCCAAACGTGCGATGATACTCGACAATCTCAAACAGCGGATCGTAACCAAATCCGCCGACACCGGCACACTCCAACCGCAGGCGGCCTTGACACCACCCCTCGGCGTCGGCCCGCACAGCGCCGGCGGGGTCGGCTAGCGTGGCGTGGCAAACGTAATGTGCGGTGCGCAATTCCGCGGGAACACCATGGAGTTCGCCGAGTAACTTTAGGTTGTTGCGATCATCGTTGGCCCCGGGATCACTGTAGCGCGCCGAGAAGATGCCAGGAGCGCCACGGAGTGCATCAACGGCCAGACCACTATCTTCGCCCAGCACCCAATGGCCGAGATGTCTTGCCTGCAGGGTGGCCTTGAGTGCCGCGTTGCTTGCGAAGGAGTCGCCGGTTTCTTCGACGGCAATCGCGTCGGGAAAATCAGCCAGCGATTTAAGATCAACCTCCAGCACTCGCAGCAAAACGACAAGTTCGCCAAGTTTCTTGCGATTGCCAGTGCCAAGCACCAGAACGGGACGGGACATGTCGCCGTTGTACCGCAAAGCGGCGCGGTCTGCCAGTCCGCCGGCGCCGTGCCCGTTGCGCTCCCACGTGATGGCGACCCTGGTGCTTTGACCACTTTGAACTTACCGGTGCGAGACCTCCGTCAGTGCTGCACAGCGAAATCGCTGCCGGTGTCTCGCACTCGTAACATCGTTACGGACAAAGCACTAGTTGATCGCCGTTCGGTGATAGTCCGCGGCAATCGATCGGCGCGGAACCTCGACCGGAATCGGTGAGATGTCAAATACCAGCCGATCGTCACCTTTCAACAATCGCGATTTCGGCTTGTCGAGCGTCGGCTGAGACTGCCCAGGCACGTTCTTCATCCCGGCCCCATACGTCTGGATGATCTTATGCATCGCGGGATTGATTTCGATCTTGCCATCGGCTCGCGGCGTGCCCACCGAGTTAAAGCTGCCGACGGTGACGATGCTCTGGTAGCGATCATGGAATTCATAGGCCTCCACCCCTTCCTTGCGCAGCAGCAGGGTGAGCTGGTGCGCTTTTTCGGCAGCGTCATCCAGCGTACATTCGAAGTTTTTGCCCGACTCGATCTCCTGAATTTTCTTCTGATCAATGACCACCTGCCCCGTCAGCGTGGCGATCTTGACCGTGTACCTCCCCTTGCAATCGAGCAGGCTGTACTTGATGCCCTTGTTCATATCGACCACGAGTTTGTCGAGCCCCTTGGGCACATAGTACTCGAGAGGCAGCAACGGATTGGTGGTGATAAAGGCGTGACCCATCGGGCCACGGAACCTGCGATCGTCGCTATCGGGCAGCAGCGTCTGGTGTACCTGGGCCTGCATTGCACGAAAGCCAGCCAGGGTTTGATTGGTGCGCTCGTTGGCTTCGAGGCTGAGCGCCTCAGGCTGGGCATACTTGAGCTTGCGCAAGGCCTTTTGGGCCGAGGGATCGTCCGCGCTCGCAAAGTCGCCAATCACGACGGCAATCTCCGTGATCGAATCCCCCTTCTGATACCGCAGTTTCAGCGGAGCGCCGTACTGGTCGATTCCACGTCCCTGCGCGTCGGAAAAGTCGAACTTCTTTTGATAGGTGTAGGCGTGCAGCTTGTAGCGGCTGCGAAGTTCGTGCACGAGCTTGCGCGCCTGTTCCTGGGAACCCTCGCCCGAAAAGGTCGTGGCCATAATCATCCATGGTCCACGATCCTCGGAGAGCGGATAAAGATTCTCGGGGTCAGCCTCGACGGGTGTGCGACTGAACAACCGACTCCATGGCGGCGCGGCGAGGGCTTGCGAAACCGCCAGTGCGGTGAGAACCCAAATCGCAGCGCGGATTATCCGATGAAAGCGAGCAATCATCGCCGAACACTCCTGGCCAGAGCTTGTCGTAATAGGGCCGCGAGTCTAGCGAAGCGATGACCCGAGTGCCAGAGCGGTTGCCAGAGCGGCACGGCCGATCAGTGTTTTACATTCGGCAACCTGGTAGGGCCGGCTTTGCCGGCCGTAAACTTCGTAGGGCCGGCTTTGCCGGCCGTGGACTTCGTAGGGCCGGCTTTGCCGGCCGTGGACTTCGTAGGGCCGGCTTTGCCGGCCGTGGATGGGAAAGTCACGCGCAAAGCGAGGGGGACAGTCGCATTTTCCCGGGAACCACCTTGGGGCAACCACCCAACAGGACGATGCACCTCCCTCGAATTCGCCGGAAAAATGAGCCAGTCCCCGGCCCGTGAACGGTTACCCACAGCGTCTGGGCGCGCTGTTTCGATGCTAGCAGGCGGCAGAGGTCCAACCCCTAACGTCCACGCAAACTCGGCAAGTCGCTTCAGGGCAAAGCGAGGGGGACAGGCACATTTTCCCGGGAACCACTTTGGACAACCTCCTGACAGGACGATGCATCTCGCGCGAATTCGCCGGGAAAATGAGCCAGTCCCCGGCCCGTCAACGGTTACCGAATCCGTTCCGGGCTCATGTCCTGCTCTCGGCTTCAATGGAGGCGTACAT
The DNA here is from genome assembly GCA_005773095.1 of Planctomycetaceae bacterium. Lineage (GTDB taxonomy): Bacteria > Planctomycetota > Planctomycetia > Pirellulales > PALSA-1355 > SXHT01. The sequence goes on along the minus strand of SXHT01000064.1, from coordinate 1,997 downwards.
CGAACCCTTGGACATCAGTGCGACGTCGCCACTGCCGTAGGCCCGGATCTGGTCGCGCTTAAGTTCGGCATGTTCCAAGGTGGTGGTGAGCACGATCGCCCGGCCCTGCTTGTGCACGGTTTCCGCAATCTCGAAGCCCTGGGTATGCGGATGGCCGAACAGTTCCTTCATCATCACCATCACGTATTGAAACGTGTGATTTGAGTCGTCCCACAGCACGACATGATAGCGCGGCTGCCGCTTGGGTTTCTTGCGGCGATCGAGTTGGCGGCGGGTTTGCTCGGCCTGCTCTGGCTCAGCCACAGCGGCGGCGGCTTGTTGTTCCGACATGGCGCGACATTTTCCAATGGTCCAGATGCCCAGACGCTATTATATTGCATCCCGGCAGAGATCGGGAGTCAGATTTCGACGTTCATTCTGCAGGGAATTGCCATGCTCGATCGCAAATTCGTCGTTGAGAACCTCGATCTGGTGCGCAAGAACTGCAAAGAACGCAACAGCCATGTGGACGTTGAGCGTTTCGCCCAACTCGAAGGCGAACGGAAAACCAGGCAGTCGGCCGTCGATGAGACCAACCGCCGCGCCAACGAAGTCAGCAAGTCGATTGGTAAGGCCAAGGATGCCACCGAACGCGAAACACTCAAGGACCAGGGCCGGCACTTGCGCGAGGAAACTGCCCGACTGCAGGCCGAGCACGACGCCGTTGCCGCGGAGGCTGAAGCCATTCTTCGGGCGATCCCCAACCTCTCGCACCCGGACGCTCCGCGTGGCGTCGACGACGGCGCCAATCTTGTGCTCAAGCATGGTAAGCACGAACCGCGCACGTTCGACTTCAAGCCCCTGGATCACGTGGTGCTTGGTGAACAACTGGGAATGATTGACCTCGAAGCCGGCGCTAAGGTCGCCGGCCACGGTTTCTACTTTCTCAAGAACGACGCCGTGCTGTTGGAACTTGCCTTGCAGCGCTACGCGGTCGATCTGTTGATGAAAGAAGGCTTCACTCCCACGATCACGCCCGACATGGCGTTCAACCGAATCCTGCAAGGCACCGGTTACATTCCACGCGGTCCGGAGACACAAATCTATAGCATCGCCGACAGCGAATTAAGTCTGATTGCCACCGCCGAAATCACGCTCGGCGGCATGCTGGCCGATAGCATACTGGAAACCGAGCAACTGCCCATCAAGCTCTGCGGCATCAGCCATTGCTATCGCACCGAGGCGGGCGCTCACGGCAAAGCCACCCGCGGCCTGTATCGAGTCCACCAGTTCACCAAGGTCGAAATGTTCGCCTACACGCTCCCCGCGGAAAGCGACAAGATGCTCGATTACTTCTGCGAGCTCGAGGGGCGCATCTTCGACGGCCTGGGAATTCCCTACCGCGTGGTCGATACGGCCACGGGCGATCTCGGCGGGCCGGCGTACCGCAAATTCGATCTCGAAGCCTGGATGCCCGGTCGCGGCGACGCCGGCGAATACGGCGAGGTGACCAGCACCAGCAATTGCACTGACTATCAATCGCGTCGCCTCGGTATCCGCTTCCGCAACAAAGGCGAAAAGGGCGCGCATTTCGTCCACACCCTCAACGGCACCGCCATCGCCATCAGCCGCGGTCTGATCGCCGTGATGGAAAATTGCCAGAACGCCGACGGCACCATCACCGTGCCCGAAGCGCTGCGAGCGTGGGTTGGAAAAGATCGGATCGAATAGTTGCGCCATTGCGAAGGGGATGGCGTGAGCGCAAAATCGTCGCCTGGCCCCATTCCCCGTTTGCTTGCCCTGGGCTGAAGTTCTCAACCCAAGAGAAAACCCCGCGAGCGGATGCCGTTCCGCTCTGGGGGCTGCGGTTTCATCGGATTGGCGGGCGGGGGCCCCGCGCCAGCGTTGGCCGCGTCGCCACAAACGGCAGAGTCGTTGCGGGCTGTAGCAGGCACACTCCGTGTGCCGTCGCCGCCGATACGATCACGCGACTTCGTCCTCTGCCGTTACGGCACACG
>SXHT01000008.1 GCA_005773095.1 Planctomycetaceae bacterium | reverse complement strand
CTTCGCGCGGCTCGCCGCTCTCAATCACCAACCCGCATCGTGTGCGCGTGCCTTCGCGCACCAGATGATGGTGCACGCCACTGGTGGCCAGCAGAGCCGGGATCGGCAAGTTATCCTTGTCCACGCCGCGGTCGGAGAGGATCACCAACGTCGCACCGTCGGCGATCGCCTTGCTGGCCTCCATGCGGATTTGATCCATGCGATTCTTGAGCCCCGTCACTCCGGCCTTGCGCGCAAAGAGCATGCTGATCGTGCGTGACTTGAAGCCAGGCTCATTGAGCTGTCTGATCTGCGCGAGCTGCATGTTGGTGAGAATCGGCTGCTCCAGCCGCAGCAATCGGCACTGCGCGGATGTTTCGTCGAGCAGATTGCCTTCGCTGCCGATCGTGGTCACCAGCGATGTGACAATCTCCTCGCGAATTGCATCCAGAGGCGGATTGGTGACCTGGGCGAAAAGCTGCTTAAAGTAGTTGTAGAGCAGCTGTGGCCGATCACTGAGCACCGCCAGCGGTGTGTCGTTGCCCATCGAGCCAACCGCTTCGGCGCCGTCGGTCGCCATCGGCGCCATTAAGATCCGCAAGTCTTCCAGCGTGTAGCCGAAGGTCCGATGCAAACGATGAATTGGCTCGTTCGATGGTCCGTTGGCCTGCGGCGCCGCGGGGAGATCGGCGAGCGACTTCATCTCCTTCTTGAGCCACTTGCGATACGGCCTGCGACTGGCGAGCGACCTCTTGAGCTCGCTATCGGCGATGATCCGTCCTTGCTTCGTGTCCACCAGGAACATCCGGCCGGGGCGCAGACGCCCCTTGCTCTCGATATCCTCCGGCTCCACCTTGGGCAGCACGCCCGATTCCGAAGCCATGATCACGTGCCCGTTCTTGGTCACCCAATACCGGCTCGGCCGCAAGCCATTCCGGTCCAGGCAGGCGCCGATCACCGTGCCATCCGTAAAGGCCATCGACGCCGGGCCATCCCACGGTTCGATCAGGCATGATTGATACTCGTAATACGCCTTCAGGTCGTCCGGCATCGTCTCGTGATTCTGCCACGGCTCGGGAATCAACATCGACATCGCCTGCGGCAAGCTGCGGCCGGTGAGCACCAGCAACTCCAGCGCGTTGTCAAACGTGGCCGAGTCGCTCGCGTCCGGAATGCACACCGGGCAAATCTTCGCCAGGTCGGCGCCGTACTTCTCGCTGGCCAACATCGTCTCGCGGGCATGCATCCAGTTGATGTTCCCCTTGAGCGTGTTGATTTCGCCGTTGTGCGCCAGAAACCGGAACGGATGCGCAAGGTCCCAGGTGGGAAACGTGTTGGTGCTGTAGCGTTGATGCACAAGCGCCAATGCCGACTCAAAGCGCTCGTCGGCCAGGTCGGCGTAGTATTGCTCCACCTGATCGGCCAACAATAGGCCCTTGTAAATTAGGGTCCGCGACGACAGGCTGGGAATGTAACAGGATTTCTTCTGCGTCAAATGGCTGTCGCGGACTTCCAACTCGAGTCGCTTGCGGATCACGTACAGCTTCCATTCGAAGATCTCGAGGGGAGTGCTTTCACCGCGGGCAATGAACGCCTGACGAATCCGCGGCTCCACCGCCTGCGCCGTCCGGCCAATCACCCGGGAATCAATCGGCACATTCCGCCAGCCCAAAAACTTCTGCCCTTCCTCGCCAATCAGACGCTCCAACCGACGCTCGCAATGGGCGCGCTCGGTCTTGTCGCGTGGCAAGAACACACAGCCCACCGCGTAATCGCCTTCCGGCGGCAAATGCATGCCGAGCTCGGCAGCCACCGGCCGAAAAAAGCCATCGGGCATCTGCGTAAGAATGCCTGCTCCGTCACCCGTCAGCGGATCGCAACCACATGCGCCGCGGTGCGTGAGATTCACCAGAATCTCCAGGCCCGACTGGACAATCAAATGGCTCTTCTCCCCCTGGATGTTGACCACAAAGCCCACGCCGCACGCATCGTGCTCATGGGCCGGGTCGTACAAACCGGTGGCTCGATCGGGAAGGGTGGAAGTGATGTTCATGCCGTTGATCCTTACCAGCGATTTGCTCGATAACGAATGGCTAACCACGAATCACGAATGAATGCCGATTGGAGAATAACCAATGCTCTGGGCCATTCCGTATTCGTGCTTCGTGCTTCGTGCTTCGTCATTATCCCTAGGCCATCTGCTTCTGCTTCCGCCCGGGGGGCTTACCGTTCTCCGGAGCCCCTTTTTCATGTCCGTTCGTCGCATGCACGACTTCACCATGGACGGCCGCTTCCGACTGAGCGACCGCCGTCCCTTCGCTCTGCAACAGCTCGATGAACCGTCGCGTGGTGATGCCCAACTCTTTCCCGCGGCGATGAATGATTCCCAGCGGCCGCACCAACTCGTCGCTCGTCAGCGGCACGGCCACCAGCGATCCGGCTTCAACTTCACGCCGCACGGTTGGTTCGGGCAAAAGCGCCAGGCCGGCGTCGATCTCCACCGCGCGCTTGATCGTTTCAATATTATCAAACTCCATCGCCACGTGGACTTCCACCCCATGCTCGGCCAGCACGCGGTCAATCTCGTGGCGAATTGTCAGATCGGGATCAAACCCAATCACGTTCTCGCCCGCCAACTCTTCCAGTTGCACGCGGTCGCGGCCAGCGAGCCGATGAATCGGCGAGCAGACAAGCACCATCGGCTCCTCGCGCCAGGGGATCGCCTCCATCGTGCGACTGGCACGCGGATAACTTACCAGCCCAATGTCCGCCTGGTCCTTCTCCACCGCATCGTAAACTCGGTGCGGATGCTGATACTCCAAACGCACGTTCGCCCTGGGATACCCCGTGAGGAACCGCTGCATGTAGCGGCTCATATGGTGCAGACCAACCGAGTAGATGCTCACCACACGTACCCGGCCCGAGACTTCCTCGTGCAGCGTACGTACCTGGTCCTCAAGCGCGTCGTACCGCTGCACCAGCTTCCGGCAGCCTTCGTAGTACGCCTCCCCCTCGGGCGTCAGCATGAAAGGCCGTTTCGAACGATCGATCAGTTTCACGCCCAACCGCGATTCAAGCTGATGCACGACCTGACTGGCGCCGGATTGCGAAATGCCATTCTCCTGGGCCGCGCGCGAGAAGCTCCGCCAGCCGACCACGTCGCAAAACACTTTTAAGCTCTTAAGATGCATGGCAAGGTAAGTGAAGGAAGAGGGGGTGAAGGTTGAGTGCTGTCAAGCGATGAGCGATCAAGGAACAACGATCAAGGGGACGTGAGAATGGACTCGCCAGGGACCATCCCAGCCGGAGGAAGCGCGCCCCGGGGGTTGCCCCGCACGGCGCAAGGTCTGATGACTCATCCGTCCATCGCAATTTCAAATAAAAGAACGCCGTAAGATTTAGCGTAAAGATAATAGGCTATTCGGAAACCGGCCCGCCGTCAAGTACGTTTCCTAAAACTGGATGATCCTAAAAGAAGCATTTCAGATAATATTTTGCACCAGATAAATCGACGTAACTACAATATCATAAATACTTTGTGTCTAGTCGCGTCGGCCTGTTTGCAGGCAGGAAAGAGCGGTGCTATTCGCCTTGAATACGCGTACCAGTAAGCCGGAGTGTGAGCCTCATGATTGCGTGGACTCACTGAGCTTCAGCGCGTAGGGCCGGGCTCTGCCGGCCTGGCATCGCCCTTATGCGGCGCGGGAAATGCTGGAATCGCCGGAATTGCGATCTTGCCGTGCGATGCGGTACAGCCGCCGCATGATCAGCCAGAAGGGGGGCAGGTAGATGATGTCGGCGAAGAACAAAAGCGCCAGAAACACCGGCGGCAGTTTGCCAAGCGCCACGTAACCGATGCCCAGCACCGAGCCCAGCAGCTTGCTCCAGAAGCCCAGCATCAGCACGTTGCGGTTCTCCACCGGGTTGCTCGCCACGATGTGATACCCGACGCCAAACAATCCCACCAACACGCCCACCAGTTGCAGCGGCAACATCAGCGGTGGCTTCTTCAAGCCGAGCATCTGGAAGCCCTCGCTGTACAAGACGCACATGCTGAAACCGGCCAGCAGATTGAAGGTCCCGGCAAACCTCAGCAGAAACCACATCCATGGTTTGAGAGGCTGTTCGGTCATGGGAGTCCTGTCCCGTTTGAAAATGACTCATGACCAGGCACGAACGACAAACGAATGTCGAATGCCAAATAACGAATGATGAGCGCCTTGCCCATTAGTCATCCGTGATTAGGTATTCATTCGTCATTCGTGCTTCGAGATTCGTCATTCAGCGGTCGCGTATTGCTCTGAGAACGCCGTCAACTGCTCGGCGCCTACGCGCTGACAAAAATCGCCGAGGGTTTCGCCGTCTTCGCGCGCGTGCTTAAAGAAGGTCAACACGGGCACCAACGACGAGATCACTTCTTCGTGCGGCACCATGTCTTTGTATTCGAAATTCAAGCGATCGCCGAGTAGTCGCCCGCCCACATACAGCGTGTACTTGTTCATCGCCCGGCCGACGATGCCGATGTCGCAGTTGTAGGGACGCGAGCAACCGTTCGGACAACCGGTCATCCGGACCGTGAAGGTTTCATTCGAGAGGCCAAGCTTGGCGAGTTCGACTTCCAATTCGTCGAGTATGCCCGGCAACGCGCGTTCACTTTCGGTAATCGCGAGTCCGCACGTGGGCCAGGCCACGCAGGCCATGCTCCATCGCCGGACGGCAGAAATCTCGTGCGAGAGCTTGACACCATGGTCGCGCAGAATTTGTTCGAGTTCCTGCTTCTGCTCGGGTGTCACGTCGCAAAACAGAATGCTCTGGTGCGGCGTAAGGCGAATCGTGGGATGCATCGTCGTTAAAATCATGCGCAACGCTGATTTAAGGTTGCTGCCGGCCTGGTCTTGGATGCGGCCGTTTTCCACGTTCAGGCCGTACCACCCTTTGCCGTCGCCTTGCTCGGACCAGCCAAGATGATCATCGAAGCCGGTGACATCCGTCGGATCGGGATCAGCGAGCGGCTTGCCGTAATACTCCTCGACCTTGGCCTTGAACGCGGCCAGGCCCATGTTGTGGATCGTGTACTTCAGGCGGGCCACTTTGCGATCAGCGCGATTGCCGTAGTCTCGCTGCACCTTGACGACGGCGGTGGCGACGTCGATGGCTTCCTCCGGATTGATGCTGCAAAGTTTTTGAGCCACGGCCGGCCAGGTCTTTTCGGCGCTAGGCGTAACGCCGAATCCGCCGCCCACCAGGACGTTGTAACCGCGAATGGTTGCACGATCGTGAATCGCCATGAACGCCAGATCATTGGCGTACATGTCCACGCAGTTGTCCTCCGGCAAGCCGACGGCTGTCTTGAACTTGCGCGGCAGGTACGTCGGGCCGTAAATCGGTTCGACTTCATGCCCGTTCGAGCCCCCACCCATCAGTGTCTCTTCACCACTTTCGGGATCTCGGACCCAGAGTTCGTGATAGGCCGTCGTGTGTGGGCAGAGGTGCATGGCAATATGATCGGCCAAATCCTGCAACTGTTGGCGGATGGGGTTGTTCTTGATCGGTGCGGGGCAGCACATGACGTTGCGTTCAACGTCGCCGCAGGCCGCCAGCGTGCTGAGCTGGATTTGGTTGATGCGATGAATGGCCTTCCACAAATCGCCCTTGACGATGCCATGGAGCTGTAAGCCCTGGCGGCTGGTGATGCGCAAGGTGGCGTTGCCAATCTGGTCGCAGAGGTCGAGTTCGGCCAGCAGTTGGCTGCTGGTCAGCTTGCCGCCCGGAATTTTCGTTCGCACCATGAACGAGTAGGCTTTGGGAGCCTTGCCGACGTGCCCTTCGACGCGTCCCGCGGAGCGGGCATCGCGATCGTCTTGCTGGTAGACGCCGTGATTCTTGAGCAACTGGACACTGGACTTGCCGAAAAAGTCGTTCGCATCGACGAGTTCCTTGCCGATGTCGCCGCGAAGGTAGTTGCTTTCGGTCTTGAAGCCCTCGACCGGGCTAAGTTTCTTTTCCTCGGACATGGACCGATCCTATTGCCGAATGATGACTAACATTACTACAATTGTTGTGATTACGGCTCCAAAGTCAAATAGACTATAGCGGCTTTCGGCTTGCGCCGCCACGGGGATGTGGCAGACGGCCAATGGTTGCGCCGAAGCCGCTTCGCTAGAATGCCGTGATTCTCGATCGACTCTTAACCAGGATTTTTCCGCGTGGCAGCGACGATCCTCGATGGCAAACGCCTCGCCCAGCAGATTCAGGCCGAACTGACCGAAGAGGTTGCCGAGTTCATTGAGAACAACGGCGTCGACCCGACGCTAGCCGCCGTATTGGTGGGGACCGACCCGGCTAGCGAGGTGTACATCCGCAACAAGCGGACCGCCTGCGAGGGGGTGGGCATTGAAAGCCGCTTGCACCGTCTGCCCGCCGATGTGTCGCAAGACGAACTATTGGCGCTGGTCACCAGGCTCAACAAGGCAAAGGACGAGCCGGTGCATGGCGTCTTGATTCAGCTCCCGCTGCCTTCACACATCGACGCCGGTCGCATTTTGCAGGCCATCAGCCCTCTCAAAGACGTCGATTGCTTTCACCCGGAAAACGTGGGACGCATGGTGCAAGGGCATCCGCGGTTTTTGCCATGCACGCCCGCGGGCATTCAGCAACTGCTTCTGCGGAACAGGATTGAGGTTGCCGGCCGGCGCGTGGTGGTGGTTGGCCGTAGCGAGACCGTTGGCAAGCCGTTGGCAATCATGCTGATGAATCGCGGACCCGGCGCCGATGCGACGGTCACCGTCTGCCACAGTCGCACGGTCGACTTGCCCAGCGTCACACGCGAAGCCGACGTGCTGATCGTGGCCATCGGCAAGCCGCGGTTCATCACGGCCGAGATGGTGAAGCCTGGCGCCGCGGTGGTTGACGTGGGAATTCACCGCACTGATCGCGGGCTCTGCGGCGACGTGGATTTTGAGAGCGTCCAGGAAGTCGCCGGGCAGATCACCCCCGTTCCCGGTGGCGTGGGGCCGTTAACGGTGGCGATGTTGTTGGAGAACACGTTGCGTGCTGCCCGCGAGCAGGAGTTGGCGAGGTAATGCCCCGATGGCGCGTCGCGCCGACGCCCGTCTCGTATCGTCTGCGACCGGCCGCAGGGTCAGGGCCGATCAGTGTTTTACATTCGGCAACCTGGTAGGGCCGGCTTTGCCGGCCGTGGATGGGAAAGTCACGCGAATCCGGCCGGCACAGCCGGCCCTACAGCGGATAACTGATTGGCCCTGCGCAGGGTGTGATGACTTGACATCATGGAAGTTGATGCTATGATGTTTACGTATGCGAACTACGCTACGTATCGACGACGATTTGCTGCGAACGCTCAAGCAGTGGGCGGTGAAAGAAAACCTGTCGCTTTGCGAAATGGTGAATCGCACGTTGCGGCACGGACTCCATTCCACTCAACGCAGCCGAACGAAAAAGAACCATAAGTTTCGGCAGCGCGTTTTCGACATGGGGGTGCCCAAGTTCAACGTCACCAAGGCGCTCGCATACGCCGGCGAACTAGAGGATCAAGAAACACTGCGGAAGCTGGCACTTCACAAATGAAGATCGTCGATCTCAATATCTTGTTGAACATGCTGAACCGTCAGTCGCCCGACCACAAGGCATGTCTCGATTGGTGGCGGAATTCCCTTGCTAACGAGGAGCCAATTCGACTGGCCTGGATCGTGCTCGTGGGGTTCATCCGCATTTCCACCCGTCCTGGTGCATTCGACTGTCCGTTGACGGTCGTTGAGGCCGTCGAGCAAGTTGATGGGTGGCTTGCGAATCCGAACATTGCCGTGATTTATGCATCGGAGGATCACTGGCAGCGCATGCGAGGCATGCTGCTGCAACTGGGAACCGGTGGAAATCTTACCAACGACGCGGATCTGGCAGCGCTCGCGATTGAAAATCACGCAGTGCTTGTTTCCTGCGACACCGATTTTGCGCGTTTTAAGAGTTTGCGATGGGAAAATCCTGCGTCGATCACCTGACCGCGCAGGAGCGTTGCCGCAACGCCTCGTAGAACAATACCGCCGCTGTGGCCGAAACATTCAAACTGTCGGCGACGCCGCGCATGGGCAGTTTGACGGTGGTGATATCTATCCCTTGCCATGCTTGGGGCAGGCCGGATTTTTCGCTGCCAAGAATAATGGCAGAGGAACCACGGAAATCGGCGGTGACGTAATCGATCGTGCCATCGACCCGGGCGGCGGACATGCTGAATTTGTTGCCCCTCAACCAGGCTAACGCCTCGGCCGATGTCGTTTCGCAGGTGGGCAGCGAAAAGATTGTGCCCAGGCTGGCGCGGATGGCGTTTGGATTGTAGAGGTCGGTTCCGCTGTCAGCGACGATCACCGCCGACACGCCCGCCGCGTCGGCGCTCCGAAGCACGGCGCCGACGTTGCCTGGCTTTTCCAGGCCGACGAGCACGGCGATCAGTGCTGGAGAGTTCAACTTAAGATCGGCAAGAGCGCGGCGCGGCGGCGTCGCCACGGCCACGATGCCGTCGGCGCGATCTCCGTAGCTAACCTTGGCAAAGACCTCCGGCGCACACGGCAGCACGGCGACGCGCGCCGCATCCATAGCTTCCACAATCGATTGAAATTGATCCTCGTAGCAGAATCCATCGCAAAGAAAGACCTCGACCAACTCAATTCCTGCTTGCAATGCCCGCTCGATCTCTCGGGCGCCATCGATCAGCGTTCGCCCTTGCTTCTCTCGCTGCCGGCGTTCGCGTAGCCTGGCCGCGTCTTTGACGCGTTGATTGTGAACGCTGGTAATCACGGGGCGATTCATTTTGCGAGTCCGGTTCGGTGGTCGTGGCGATCCCCTTCAGTCTGACTCCCCAATCGGCTCGCTGGCGGCTTTCGGCAAGCTACTCACCGCGGCGCGAGCCTGGTTTTTCGCCCGTCCGCCGTGAGCGCGAACGGGACGGATGGCCGGGTAGTTCCTGAGCCGGGCGCGGTTCCTTGAGCTTGTTCGAGTTGTTGTTCCTAGCGAAGGGGTCGGGAGTCGTTTCGTGGTGTGGGCTCAAGTAGGGCCGGCTGTGCCGGCCGGATTCGCGTGACTTTCCCATCCACGGCCGGCAAAGCCGGCCCTACCAGGTTGCCGAATGTAAAACAGTGATCGGCCCTGCGCTACACAGCCTCCGCCTGGGCTGCCAACCGCACGCGGCTTCCGCAGGGCATCTGGCGTCCATCGCCCGTGGAGATCATCATGGCTTCGGCAGACGTATATCGGCAGGTGTCCCTGCCGAAGGCGTCGATCAGACGTTGCTTGAGCACAGGCGGCGAAAGATTCGGTGAATGGCAGGTCAAGAGCAGGAACCGCGGAACCCCTTCCGTCAATTCGGCGATCAGCGAAAGTAGCGGCGCAAGGTGATCGCCGATCTTCCACGTTTCCCCCTTCGGCCCATGGCCGAAGGTGGGCGGGTCGAGCACTACCGCATCGTAGCGGTTGCCGCGCTTCAGTTCCCGGCGCACGAACTTCTCCGCATCCTCCACGATCCAGCGGATGGGCGCATCGGCCAGGCCGCTGAGGGCCGCGTTTTGCCGCGCCCAAGCGATCGTGTTCTCCGCCGCGTCAATATGCACCACCTCAGCCCCCTTCGCCGCTGCTGCGAGCGTGCTGCCGCCTGTGTAAGCGAACAAATTGAGCACCTTTACCGGCGGCTCGATCCGCTCGATCTGATCGGCGATCCAATCCCAGTTGGCCGCCTGCTCCGGAAAAACGCCCACGTGGCCGAACTCCGTCGGCTTGACCTCGAACACCAGCCGGCCATGCTCAATTTCCCAGGTGCTCGGCAGCGGAAATCGATACGACCACTTGCCACGGTCACCTTCGGTGCGTGTGTAGCGTGCCGATTGTTTCCAATCGCCTGGCGACAACGATCTCTCGAACGGCTCGGTGCCACCGGCTGGCCGATCGAGCAGATAGCCGCCGAACCGCTCCAGCTTGCGGCCTTCGCCGAAATCGAGCAGTTCGTATTGATTTGAGGCAAACATGGGAAAATCAACGGTGCCGCTGAAGCACCTGACGGATTAAGTCCGCTTGCGGCGCGTGGCGGTTGCGCGGCGGGGCCGGTAGCCTTTGCCGAACTTCGCGCGAATGTGATCCCCTTCGCTGTGCTCGCGCAATTGTTCGTTGGCACTGCGGCGTCGGCGGTCGAGTGATTCTTTGGGTGGCTTGCCGGGGATTAAACTATCACAGCCGCCACCGATCAAGTCCTGGCGGCCGGCTTGCTCCAGGGCCTTGCGCACTTCGAAATAATTCTCCGGCTTGAAGAATTGCATCAATGCCCGTTGCAGTTTGCGGTCGCGCAGATGCCTGGCGACATAGACTGGCTTCTTGGTGAATGGGTCGAGGCCCGTGTGGAACATGCAGGCGGCGATGTCGAACGGGCTGGGGATGAAGTCCTGCACCTGGTCGGGCTTGTAATGGTTGCGCTTGAGGAACAAGGCCAGCTCGATCATTGAATCGAGGGAACTTCCGGGGTGACTGGCAATGAAATACGGAATCAGGTATTGGGTCTTGCCCGCCTTGTTTGAGGCTTTCTTGAACTCGCGGTCGAATTCAAGGAAATCGTCGGCTTCGGGCTTCTTCATCGCGTGCAGCACGTTCGGATCAACGTGCTCGGGCGCCACCTTGAGATATCCGCCGACATGATGCGTTGCCAACTCGCGCATGTAAACCGGATCGCGCCGCGCCAGATCCATGCGGATGCCAGAGGCGACCAGCACTTTCTTGATACCCGGCTCCTCGCGGGCCGCTTTCATCAATTGCACGAGCGGACCATGGTCGGTGCCCAGCAGCTTGCAAATCGTGGGATGCACGCAGCTCAGGCGGCGGCATTTGGCTTCGACCTCGGGGCGAGTGCAGCGCATCTCGTACATGTTGGCGGTGGGACCGCCGATGT
>SXHT01000063.1 GCA_005773095.1 Planctomycetaceae bacterium | reverse complement strand
TCGCGAACCATGAGTTCCACCATGCCGCCGGCCGCATCATGGCTCAGACGAATCATCAACCGACCTCCGCCAGGCATCGCCTGCCGGGCGTTGACCATCAGGTTCATCAGCACTTGTTGAATTTGATTGCCATGGGCCATTACCAGCGGCGCGGGCTGCACGTTGAGCTCGACGCTCACACGATACTTCTGCATCTCGCGTTCAAGCAGCGTCATCGTGTCGTCAACGATTTTTGCCAGGTCGGTTGGCTCCATCTGGTGGGAGCGATTGCGGGCGAAGCCGAGGATGCCATTGGTGATTTTGGCGGCCCTCTGGCCGGCGCCTAAGATCTTCTCAAACGCTTTGTCGCGCGTGGCGTCGTCCCGATGGCGCATACCCATCTTGGCGTAATTCAGGATGGTCATCAGCACGTTATTGAACTCGTGCGTGGTGGTACTCACCAATTCGCCAAGCGCCGTAAGTTTTTGGGCTTGCTCGAGTTGCTCTTCAAGCACTTGCACCCGTTGTGCTAACTCCGGTCGCGTCGGATCAGCGTGTGCCATTGGCGCTATTGCCCTTTTAGGGTTCGAGAGGAAATTGCAAGTTCCCGCTGTCTCTAGGTCGTGGGCCAAATCGGCCGGAAGTCGTGGTCCTCGCGCTCCGCGCGAGGAGTTCATCACGCGGAGCTTGATGGCGAAACTGAAGCCGGCCCGCCACTCTATCTTATCGCGTTTGCGCCAACACGCTTGTCAATGCTGTCTTCCTGAAATACGCTGCTTAACTCGAAGCGGCGACTCGAGTTAGCCGGCCATTTCGGTATCGTCGGAGTGCCGTAGTTGACTCGAGCGGCGTTCGCTAGAATCTTGGCGTCATTTTTGAAGGTGCAAGGATGCATACGGTGGAATTGCTCGATGAAGCACTGAAGATCGCCCACCAATTGGGCTTCGTGGTGCGGCAAGACTGGCTTAGTGGCAGCGGTGGGGCTTGCGAGATCAAGGGCAGTCGCTGGCTGTTTGTTGATCTTTCCCTGACGCCGCTCGAACAGCTGGATCAGGTGCTGGCAGCAATTCGGCCGATTTCAACCGACGCAACTTCCATGTCGCCGCGGTTGCGTCATCTTCTGGGGGTCCGGAGGGCTGCCTAGCGCCCGCGAACTCGTGAGCGGGCGACGTAGTCGGAGTTTAGCGGTTATGACTTCTGGCGCGGCAACGCGTGTTGCAAAAAATCTTCGCGTTGCGTTTGCACATCTTTGGCACCGGGCTATGGTTGAGCATCCTGCCTCTCGCGTTGCAGCAGTCGCACGATTGCCTGCCACGCGGGACCTCAATCCTTCCCGGAGATGTGTCGTATGCGCAAGCTATTGGTTTTGTCGTTCGTAGCGGTGATCGCGGCCAGCGCGACCGGCTGCGAGTGCTGCCGCAATCGGTGCGGTGGTGGAATGTGCGGTGGATTATTCAACCGACAGCCAGCCTATGCGGCCGCTCCGGCGTACTACCCACAACAAGTGCAGTGCTGCCCGCAACCGCAAGCCCAATGCTGCCCGCCGCCCGTGCAGTGCTGTCCGCCGGTACAATGCTGTCCGCAAACCGTTCAGTGCTGTCCGCAAACGATCCAATGCTGTGATCCGTGCGCGGTGGTCGGCGGTGGCATCGTCGACGGCGGACCGTCCTGCTGCAACTAGGGCTTTCGTCGCCGGCACTCAGCCGCCGGCTGCTCAGCCGAAGAACCGCACAGCGTTTTGAAAAACGCGCAGTCCATCGCCGGCGGCGGGCATGGTTTCGCGCGTCCAGCGCGGATGTTGGGTTGGGTCGATGTGTCGTTCGGGGTGCGGCATGAGTCCGCACACACGACCCGTTTCGTCGCACAAGCCGGCGACGTCGGCAACGGCGCCGTTTGGGTTATCGTCGTTACGATATCGAAGCACAAGCTGGCCCCTGGCTTCAAGTTGCCGGAGCGTCTCGTCGTGGCGCGGCACAAACTTCCCCTCGGCGTGGGCAATCGGAAGGTACATCCGGTCGATTCCGGCAAAGAACGGTGACTTGCTCGAGGCGACTTCCAGATTCACCCAGCGGTCGGTAAATCGGCCGGAGTCGTTCCAGGTGAGTGTTGCCAGCGCTTTGCGATCGGCCTCGAACGGCAGCAGCACGCCTGACTTGATCAGGATCTGAAAACCGTTGCAGATGCCAAGAATCAGCTTTCCCGCCGACGTGAACTCGTGCAGGCAGTCCGCCAGATGATGTCGAAGCTGGTTGCCCAGGATACGGCCCGCGGCGATGTCGTCCCCATAACTGAATCCGCCGGGCAGACAAAGGATCTGATAATCATCCAGGATCCCGGGCGCTTCCAACACACGATTGACGTGCACGCGATCGGGGCGCGCACCGGCGCGCTCAAACGCGTAGGCCGTCTCGGTGTCGCAATTGGTGCCAGGGGCTCGAAGGACGCAAGCGCGGATCAACATCGGTTCAAGATCACCAGTCTAGCGGTTTTTTCCAGGCTTCCTTAAGCTCATCGATCAGCGCCGAAATACAGGGCGCGCCGGTCTGGCCGCTGATTTCCAGGCGATTGCCGTGAGTGACGTAGCCGAGGGATCGGCAGGGAACGGCGCCCGCGAAAAGCGATTCGAATGCGGCTGCGTTCCCTTGGCTCACCTCGCAAACAAAACGCGAATTGGATTCGCTAAACAGGAGCGTGGCGTCCATCTCGCGTTGCGTGAGCTGCACTCCGAACAGCGCGGTCGGCATGTTTTCCAGCGACAGGGACGCTCCCAGGCCGCCGGCAAAACACATCTCGGCGATCGCCACGGCAAGGCCACCTTCACTCAGGTCGTGGCACGCGCGCACCAGGCCGGCTTGCATCGCAGCGTGCACCGCGGCGAAGATCTGCCGCGCTAGTTCAACATTCACCTGCGGAACACTGCCGCCTTGGAGATTACGAACCAGACCCGCGTGCGAGCCCCCCATTTCATCGCCGGTAATTCCGATGATGTACAGGCGATTGCCCGGCGATTTCAGGTCCATCGTCACGCATTTTCGCACGTCGTCCACCTGGCCGATGGCGCTGATCAAGAGCGACGGCGGAATGGCGATCGAGCGCGTGTTCCCCTGGCCGTCATTCAGGCGAAATTCGTTGTTCAGGCTGTCTTTGCCGCTAATAAAGGGGGTGCCAAAACGGACGGCGCAATCATGGCAGGCAATCGCCGCCCGCACCAAGGATCCCAGTGTCTCGGATTGATCCGTGTTCCCCCAGCAAAAATTGTCGAGGATCGCAATCCGGCCGGGATCGGCCCCCACGGCCAGACAATTTCGAATCGCTTCGTCGATGGCGCTGGCGGCCATGTGATAGGTGTCGAAGTCGCCATAGCGGGGATTCATGCCGCAAGCGATTGCAATGCCGCGATGACCCCCCAGGACGGGCCGCACAACCGCGGCGTCGCTTGGACCGTCGTTGGCAGCCCCCACAAGTGGTTTGACCACGCTGCCCGCCTGAACCTCATGGTCGTACTGCCGGATGATCCAATGCTTGCTGGCCACATTCGGCGAGCCCAGGATGCGACGGAGCGTCTCGTTATGGTCGCGCGTGGAAGCCGGGGTCCACTGAAAGAGTCGCTGAGCCGGCGGCTGATACACGGCCTGGCGGACCACCGGCGGGCGACCTGCGTGCAGAAATTGCATCGTCAGATCCGCGACCTCATGCTCGCGAAACTTCAGCTTCAATCGCCCGCCGGGCACAAACCTGCCGATCACCGTCGCCTCGACCCCTTCGCTGGCGCACAAGGCGCACAATTCATCGCACTTATCTGCCGGGACGGAGAGCAGCATCCGCTCCTGCGCCTCGGAAATCCAGATTTCTGCGTACGACAGACCCTCATATTTTACCGGGCAGCGATCCAGCCAGACTTCCGCGCCGATGCCCTCCCCCATTTCTCCCACGGAACTGCTAAAGCCGCCGGCGCCGCAATCGGTGATCGCGTTGAATAACTCTCGATCGCGCGCTTCCAAGACAACATCAACCACCATCTTTTCGGTGATCGCATTGCCGATTTGCACGGCGCCGCCCGAGATGCTCTCGCTGTCCGTCGTCAGTTCGGCCGAAGAAAACGTGGCCCCGTGAATGCCGTCACGACCCGTGCGGCCGCCGACCGCAACAATGGAATCACCCGGCTGCGGTTCCTTGAACGACTTGTCGCGCGGAATCAGCCCCACGCTGCCACAGTACACCAGGGGATTACCCAGATAACGCGGATCGAAATACACGGCCCCGTTGACCGTGGGGATTCCCATGCGGTTGCCGTAATCCCGCACGCCGCTGACCACGCCATGCATCACACGGCGCGGATGCAAGACACCGGCGGGCAACGAATCGGCCGGAGTGTCGGGGGGCGCGAAGCAAAACACATCCGTGCTGCAAATTGGCTTCGCGCCCAGCCCCGTGCCAAGCGAATCGCGAATCACGCCCCCCAGCCCCGTGTTGGCGCCGCCATAGGGTTCCAGAGCCGACGGGTGATTGTGGGTCTCTACTTTGAAGCAAACATTGAATCGTTCGTCGAAACGCACCACGCCGGCGTTGTCCTTGAACACGCTGACGCACCAGTCCTGCTCGCCCCACTGGCGTCGTAATTCTTGCGTGGCCGCGAAGATGGTTTCCTTGAGCATGTTCTCAAACTGCCGCTCGCCATGCTCGTCACGGTAGGCGATCCGCCCCGTCAAGGTCTTGTGGCTGCAATGCTCGCTCCAGGTTTGTGCGATGGTCTCCAGTTCCACGTCGCTAGGATCGCGGCCCAGTTCTTGGAAATGGGCTTGAATCGTTTTCATCTCGACCAGCGATAGATACAACTGACCTTCCTTGCTCTGCTTTGCCAACGCCGCGTCGTCGAGTTCTCGCAGCGGCACGATCACCTTCCGGAACGTGTAGCGCGAACCGACCTCAAGCCGATCGAAGAGCAAGGGGCCCAGGATGACTTGCTCGATGGCATCGTTGGCCAGCAATTTTCCGGCCAGCGTACGAAGCTGGCCGTCTTGCAGGTCGGCCAGCCAATACTTGCGAAATGTCCGGACTTTAACCGCCTGGCCTCTTGCGGCACCTCGAGGATGCCCGGGCGCGCGATTGGAAGTGTCACTGGCCAGGGAATCCACAATCGCCGACTCGGCGCTTTGCGCCACCGGATCCATCACGCCGGGCTTGGGCAGAACGTGTACGAGCCGCCATGGGTGGGACGGATTTTCATTCCGTCCCGTCGTTCCGGTCGCCGGAGCCAACTCGGCGTCGTGCTCCCCCGCCGGGGACGGATTGAAAATCCTTCCCATCTCGGGATCGCTCGTGGCGCCGATCCTGGCCACTTCCACGACACTATCCAGCAGCAGATCACTGGCGATGCATTGAATTTGCTCGCGGTTCAAATCCCCTTCAATCAGGTAACCGTGGGCGGCAATGCATTGCAGACCGCTTGCCAGCCCTAGTTCCGCAGCCTGGCCCGCGACAAGGGCGCCGCTGCGATTGGGCTGACCAGGTTTCGGATAAATGTCGATTTGCCAGAGCATACAGGCCCGCAGGCAGCGTCGCGGACAGCAGGCGGCAACCACTTCAGCTGCCTGCCGCCTGCGATCAGCTACTTCCCTCCATTAGCGTCTCGAACCCGTTTTGCTTCCAACAGCAATCGTTCCAATGATTTCGCATCGCCGGAATCCAAAGCCTTGCGGAATGCAGCCAACTGATTTTCGAATCTCTGAAGCGCATCCAGGACATTCTTGCGATTGGCCAGCAATATTTGTCGCCACAGTGCCGGGTCGCCGGCCGCGATGCGGGTTGTGTCCTGCCAGCCGCTGCCTGAGAGGCTAACGTAGCGGTCGGGAGAAGCACCCGCAATGGCGGACGCCAGCAGGTGCGGCAAATGGCTGACAGCCGCCATGGCCGTGTCGTGCTCCTCCGGCGTCATCACCACAACCTCCGCGCCTAACGACGTCCAGAACTTCTTTAGCCGAGCAACTTCCGCCCGCGGCGACTGCTGCGATGGCGTGATGACGACCGTGCGCCCCACCAGTAAATCCGCCGAACCGTGCTGCGGCCCGCGCTTCTCGTTGCCGGCGATGGGATGACTGCCGATGAATTGCAAGTCGGGGGGCCAACCGGAAGTTTGCTGCGATTTTTCAAGTTGGTGAGCAATTTCGGCCTTCGTGCTGCCGACGTCGGTAATCAGAACTTTGTGCGACGGATTGAAAATCCGTCCTACGGCACGGACATGCTCCACGATATCTTCGACAGGGGTGCAGACGACGACGAGCTCGGCATCCCTAACGCCCTTCGCAAGGTTGGTTGTGGTCGTCGTAACCGCGTTGACTCTCTTCGCGGCGCCAAGACTGGATGGACGGCGGCCGATGCCGACAACTTCCTTGGCGAGCCGGCGTTTGAGAACGGCCATGCCAATCGACCCACCGATCAAGCCCACGCCAACAATCGCGACCTTGTTCCAAGTAGGGCTCGCCATGTAGGTTTGGGAGGGCTGGTGAAAGTAGGGCGTGCTTCTTAAGCCTTATTGACACATCGAATTCGAACATGACGCTTCGCCTGATGACTGTCAACCGGGGTCTGACGGCCAATCAGTTATCCGCTGCAGGGCCCGGCTGTGCCGGCCGGATTTGCGTGACTTTCCCATGCACGGCCGGCAAAGCCGGCCCTACCAGGTTGCCGAATGTACAACACGGATTGGCCCTGAACGGGGTCTGACTCTACTTGCCTCGACACGTCTGTCATGGCATAATCCCGCCGATTTTTCCCGGCTCGATGCCCGCCCTGTTCGGAGACAGAAGACTCATGCGATGGATTGCCTTGGTTCTCGGTTGTTCGTTGCTTTTGTTGGGATGTGCCTCGCCCTACCGGTCGGATCGCGGCGCGCTCGTCGGTGGCCTGGGTGGGGCGGGGATCGGAGCCATTGTCGGCAATGCGGTCGGAAATCCGGCGGCCGGTGCCGCGATCGGCGCTGGCGTGGGCGCGGTGAGCGGCGCGGCGGTGGGCGGCGCGCTCGATGATATTGAGGCCCAGAATCGCGCCGAGATCGCGGCCCGATTGGGCCGGCCCGTGGCCGCAGGCGCCGTAACAACCGGCGACGTGATCGCCATGACGCGAGCCGGGGTGGCAGAGGAAAACATCGTCACGCACGTTCGCACACACGGCATGGTCGCGCCGCTTCAGGCAAGCGACCTGGTCTTCCTGAGTCAACAAGGGGTTAGCTCTCGCGTGATCGAATCAATGCAGCAGCCACCGCAGGTCGCTGGTCCGCCTATCATGGCGCCGGGGCCAGGACCGCCGGTGTTCGTCGAGCAGTACCACTACGGCCCGCCGCCTGGGTACTGGGGACCGCCGCATCGCCATTGCCATCGGGGCCCCGAAGTCAGTTGGGGCGTGGCGTTTGGACACTGACAAACAGTCGCGGTCGCTATTGTCGTGGTATTGAAGGACGATTTCTTCTCGTCACATACCATGTCAGCGAACATCGTTCGGGCAAATTTGCCGAGCCACGTACTGTGCTTGACCGGGTCGCAACGAAGTAGCTGAAAAAAAGCATTCGCATGGCCGCCGCTCGTCCCTACAATGCCTTCGACGCAAGGAATGTGTTCCGGTAAGCGCACAGTATAGAGGAGCAAGTCCGCATGTCGGCTGAGGTAGCGACCGGGAACACTCCGCCCCCATCACCAAAGCCGTTGCGGCTTACGACGACGCAACGATGGATCCTGGGGATCGTGGCCTTCGTCGCCACCGCGTGCGCGATCTTGAGCCGATGGCTACTCACGACCGGCACGGGTGCGCCTTCGCAGCAGGCGATGGGCGGGGTGATCGCCGGGGCTGTGGCGGTCATTTTGCCGACGTTGTGGCTGATGCTGCTGAGCCCCTTTTCGCCGGCCGTACGACTGGTGGGCGGAGCGGCGATTTGCACAGCCGCAATCGCCTGCTTGCAGACCGGCGAGCCGACGGAGCAGGCCCTGGCGAACATCCTGACCGCGGCCTTCGGCGCGATCGCCGTTGTCGCGTTGCTTGTTTGGCGACTCGCGTTTGCTGCGTCAAAAGTGCATTGGCGAACGCTCGCCGCCATCGGCGTTGCAATCCCCCTGTTCTTCGTGTTCTTCCGACTGGAGGAACCCACGGGCAATATGGTTCCGCGGATTCGACCGCGATTCAGCAAACGGCCCGATCAGCTGCTCGAAAAGCTGCCATCCAAGCCCGCCGCGGTTCGTGTCGACCTTTCCACCACGACGCCAGATGACTTTCCACGATTTCTCGGTCCATCGGCCGATGGTCGCGTCATGACAGG
>SXHT01000062.1 GCA_005773095.1 Planctomycetaceae bacterium | reverse complement strand
CCATTGCCTTCCGCTAGAATCGGACAAGTCGAGACGAACCGCCAATGCATCCGCATAGGCGCTATCCAGCCCGCGGCCAAGCGTCTCAGTTCAACGCACAATCTAACCGCCCGAGTACAGACGGTTAGATTGTTATTCGTTTAGCTGACTACGTAATACATGCCGAATGACCCAAATCCGTGGCTCGATCCCAAGACGCTCATAGCGATCGGTGGCCTTACGATCGGGATTCTCGGTTTCCTATTCGGCATCGTTCGGGATCGCTGGTCGCGCCGCGAATCACGACTGGACGCACTTGGAAAGATCCTTCAGCCGCTCGTGCGCGCAGCACAAGACCTGATGAAGGCAAACAATTGCCGCAGGAAGTGCGAGCAATTGAAGCACTCGTTTCCGGAACGGCCGCCACAGGTCATCGAAGGCGTCGATCGACAAGAGTCCTTTCCACAGCGGACGCCTGAAGTGGTGCAACTTGTGAATTCGATGATCGAAGAGTATGGACAGCTTTTGGGGTCATCGGAAAAGAATTTCCGGGACGCTGAAGCTGAATTCGCGACACGCCACTTTCGATTTCCCACTGCTGTGGCAAAGCAAGTGAAGGAACTGCGGGAAACACTGAGCGAATTGGGGCGTTTAATCAACGAAGGACTGTTCGACAAAGCCGATCTTCAACTTGCAACGTTTCGCGATCAATACACACGAATCACCGATACGGCAAAAGGCTGGCGCCTTGCCGACCCATTCGAGGGATTGCTTCGGCACTTCCGAAAGCCTGAGAGCAAAGAGGAAGAGCGGTTGTCTGAGTTCGAACTCACCGAAAAGGAAATGAACGGTGTTCTTGAGTTGCTGCACAAGCGCGTGACGACGCAGAAGGGTAACACTTTCGCTGTCCATCCACCGCAAACACTGCTTGATGACATGACGATTCTGGAGTCGGACGCGGTGATCGATGAACTGAAGGATTCGGTGTTTTCCGTTGTCTTTCAGGACGGGACTGCAAAAATGTTGTCCCTTCCTGAACTCATGGCATTTGTGTTCAATCTCATCACATTCGCCGTACAGTCAGCGGAATTGAACCGAATGGTTCAGGCTGCCAATCCCGACGGTCCGCGCGAGTACAAAGTTTCATTTCAATTCGCGATGCAACAGATCATGACGCCCGAAATGGTCAAGGTGCTCTTAAGCAAAATCACTTTTTCCGACACCCCTAGCGATGCCGAGAACGTCAGCTAACAATTGCGTGAACCGGAGCGGCGAATCCGGCGGAATTTGAAATCAACGCGTAACGTCGCCGCCCGGTTACGCTGATCGTTCGGCCCCAAGAGATACGCGATGTCCGTTGACTCCTTCTTTTGTGTGCGTGACGCGAAACTGCCGACGATTCCACAGTGGCAGGCCGCGCTTGATCGGGCGGGAGTCGGCATTGTGCTTGAGGATGTCGGGGATCTTCGCACTCACACCGGGTATCTGCCGGCGACTCATCGGGGTCATCCGTCGGGCTTCGAGTGGTTCTACGGTCCGGTAGCGGAAAACTTCGGTGGCGATCTGCCGGACGGACTCGACGGGCGAGAGCATGTAATCAATTGCGTCACCCACAGTGACATGCGAGAGTTGGTGTGTGGCTCCGTTGCCTGCTCGGTGTTGTTGCAACTTGCCGATGGGGTTTTCTTCGACGAGGAATCGGAAGGCCTGTTGGACCCAGCAGCGGCGTTGGCTCAGGCTCTTTCAATGGAGCCGCACATAAAGCCGGCAAGGCGATGAGGCCGAACCAAAAGTTGCACCTGCCTGCGGCGGCATCACGGTTTTTCAGAATTCAACGTCTCATCGGCCGCCGCAGCAGGTGAACTTGGTCGTTCGGCGGCGGAGGCCAGCGTGACCTGGATGTTCGAGGTCTACTACCTGCCCCCGTTCGACGCGGCCCGTGAGGAGCGGGTCGCCGGTGTCGTCGCCCGGCACGGCGGCCGGCTCGACTTCCGGGAGGCACCCGAGGTGGACGGTTCGTCCAACGTCTGCCTCACCTACGAGTTCGCGGAACTGGCCAGCGCCGAGGCTGCGGCCGGGGAGCTGAAGGCGGCTGGCGATTACATCGAGGGGCCTTACCAGTACACGTGATCGCGCCTAACCTTTATATGGCACTCCAAGTCAAGTAGCGCGCACTCCGAGTGTTGATCGGTTGGAATGAGGGGAATTTACTCGCCCTTCCGACTTCGGTTGAGGTCACACGATCCGCTCTTGGCGACTCTGGTTACTTCGTGAGGGTTTCTACGAACGGCTCCCGCGGCAGTCGGCCGACGGCCGACCTGCGGCGCCAAACATCTATCGAGGGTCGATCCTCACTCACGCGGTTGCTGGTGGGCGACACGCGCGATGACGATTGTGGCGGCAAGGCTTAAAGCCCACGTCGTCGCCACGCCCTAGAAATTCCTCCGTTTCCCCGCTCTCCGGCCATTCAAAACGTCGGGCTTACGTGCGGTGAGACACGTATCCAGTTAGTGCGTGCTCGGCGCGGGGGCAGCAGGTCAGACCCATGCGTACCACGTTCCTCGGATCGTTCGTGATTCAAGACCGGCGACGCGCGTCCAATCCAAGCAAGAAGCTCCGGGCATTCACTCGCAGGAGGAAGCACGCCGGAGTAGAGTCGGCAAGGGGCTTGCCTCCTCCCTCCCAGAAATTGTCTTCGTCTTCGTCCGTTTGCGTTTTCGCCCACGCGGGCTTAGTTAGGCCGTACGGCTCACGCGTCGCCGGTTGGTCTTAGTGGTTGAAGAATCGGTTCACATCAAAAGCCTCCTTGCGTTTGAGCATCCAGTACACGCCGCGGCCGATCTTGGCAGCCAGGATCGACAGGGCTTTCGCCTTGCCGAACTTCTTCTCCTTACGGGCGACCAGGCTCTGGGCCTGGGGCAGCTCGCGGAGCATCAGGCAGGCGGCTTCGGAGAAAGCCCACTTGAGGTTGGCGTTGCCGATCTTCTTCCCCTTGGCGAGCGTCTTCTTGCCGGCCGACTCATGGGCGCAGCGGACCAGCCGGCAGTAGGAAGCGAACTTGCCAACGTCGGCAAAGCGGCCGATGTCGTGGATCTCGTAGAGCAGCACTAGCGCCAGGATCTTGCCAATTCCGGGGACTGTTTGCAAAAGCTGGTACGTGAGCGGATTATCCACCTTGGCGTGGCGGACCAAATACAACTCGACCGCTTGCAGTTGCTCATCGATGTGCACGATCAGCGAGAGATCGACTTGCACGGCACGGCGGACACTCTCGTCCGGGAACTGTTCGGCGACTCCCTGCCGATTGGCGGCGAAGCTGAGCTTCTTGGTGAGCTGCGGCAGGTTGTACTGGGTCACGGTGTTGGTGTTGTGGGCCAGGGCTTCGCTGCGGACATGCATCAAGAGCATCCGCCGGCGCAATAGATCGCGAGTGGCCCGCATGGCGTTTGGATAGGCGTAGGCCATGGGCATCATGCCGCCGCGCAGGAGCAGGGCGATCTTCTGGCTGTCGATCTTGTCGTTCTTGGTCTTGCCGCCGTGAATGGCTTTCATGTAGAGCGCATGGCCGAGCACGAAAGGGATGTTCTCGCGGGCGCAGAGATCGGCCAGCCAGTACCAGGCGAACATGCACTCGACACCGACGACGAGTTGCTGGCGGTACAGGCCGATGGCGTTGAGGAACAGATCGGGCCGCGTGGGCAGGTTGCGATGGACGAGTGTTTCGCCGGCCTGGTTGACGACGCAGACGTGCATCGTCTTGGCATGCAGATCGACGCCGCAGTAGAATGCGTGCTGCTGTGTGTAGAATCTCATCGTGGTCCTCCGTGGAAGGGTTGGCGGTTGAGCCCGCAAATGGCAGGCTGCCCCAAGCAGCCTGCCTGCGAGTCTTCGTACATCGCCAACAGTTTAGGACAATCGCCTCCTGGAAGCGGAGGCCATGATGAGTATCCATGCGCTGCAGCGGACGGCGAGGCATGATAGGTTTCTGGGACTGCAAGCTCGCCGGTGCCCCGCCGCTGCTGAGCTTGGTCGTTAGATGGCAAAAGGAGCCTCCTCAATTCCCATGCGTGACGACTTTTCACAGAGCACGAAGGATACTCTGGCACGTCGCGTCAACTTCTTGTGCTCAAATCCGGACTGCCCACTGGCAACCGTTGGGCCGCACTCTGATCCTGAAAAGGCCGTAAACAAGGGTGTGGCAGCTCACATCACAGCAGCTGCCCCCGGTGGCAAACGCTACGACGCATCCCTAACGCCTGAGCAACGTAATAGTGCCGATAACGGCATTTGGCTCTGCCAAAACTGTGCGAAGCTGATTGACAGCGATGAGGCCCGATTCCGCGTCGATCTGCTTCGGGAATGGAAAGTCATCGCAGAGGCGAAGGTCGATCGCTCAATTCAATCTAATTCGCCTCTGACTTTGACCGCACCTGCGAATCAGCTGCGCGTCCGTGGCTCGTATGCGGATGGGAAGCACGGCACTCATGTGTCACTCAACGTTTTCAACGCTGGTGCGTCCCCCATCTATCTCTCGGCATGGTACGCAGAGTGGGGCGACCGAAGCGCGAACTTTTCGCTGAACTGTATCCGTGGCCAACTGCCGGTTCGTCTTCAGGCTCAAGATACACACATGTTGGTTGTCGATCTTGGAGAGCGTGGTTTCACAGACTTGACGAAAGTCGGGTTAGTTGACGGCAGCAATCAACAATTCAACGTCGGCGCGACCGAAACCGCAATCATGGTGCAGGAGGCAGAACGTTACAGCATTCTTCACCGGAAGCCCGATAATTCCGAACTTGAGAGCAGGTTGCGCGAATGCGAAGTGGACGTCCACACTGAGATTGAAACCGCACCGCATGGCAAAAAGACACTGGTCATTGACTTCACGAACAAATCGGACATCCCCATCCCATTGGTCGGCGGCAGGATCGAATGGGAATACGATCCTCCGAGAACGCAACCAAGAGGCTCCGACGCCACGGGCCCAGTTCGCGAGGTTCAACAGATCGGCGGTAGCGTCAACCTTGCGTGTCGAACGATTCTGTCAAACTCGGTGCCTCCCGGTGCAACGGTACAATTCTACGTTCACCCGGACATCGCCGGTGTCCTTGTGGAAACTCTACTTGGTGACGTCAAGGACAAGGACATCGCAATAACGTTCGGCACCACCACTCGATCTGGTTGGAAAGCACACGAACATGAAATACCCGGCACCATACGCGAATTCGCACAATATGTGGTAGATTCACGACAATCACAGTAAAGGCCAGCTAACAATTGCGTGAACCGGAGCGGCGGATCACGCGGAATTTAAAGTCATCGTCAACCGCCGCGGCCCGGTGAACGGTGTCGTTTTAGCCGGACGAGGATCGATTGGAAATGAGCACACCGCAGGTGTTTCTTAGTCATGCAGGCGAAGACGCCAAGCTGGCTATCGAGATTGCCGCGGGGCTCAAAGAAGCTCTCAGCGCTGGCGGCGTGTCGGTGCGGGTGTTCAACACGTCGGCACCGGAGGACAGGTTTCGGGATTTCGCGGATATCGTGGCCGCCGGGCAGGAATTCAAGCCGCTGGAATGGGAGGGCGAACTGCGGGACTACCTCCAACAGCAGATTCGAAGCAGCGCCGCCTACATCCTGCTCGTCACGCCGAAGAGCTTGCACAGGAGCAGCAAATGGATTCAATTCGAGATCGACACGGCGTACGAGGAGCAGGCTCGTGGAAAGATCGCTTTCATGCCGTGCACGGCAGAAGGTGCACGCCTGAAGGACCTCCCGGACAAAGCCAGCGTGTTCCAAGGCATTGACCTGTCCAAGGAGCAGGGCTGGCACGCATTCGCGCGCGGGCAGGAGCAACTGCTTCGAAGCGTCGCGAAATGTGTTGCGTTGGCAGCCGATGGAAGCAACTCTACAGAGTCGGCCGGCTAACAATGACGATCCGGAGGATCCACCACGCTGCTGTTGTCCGTTGCGCCGAGCGGCTATAATCCCGGCGGATCCGCCGACGGCCGTTGATCAAACCCCATAGCAGCGTCCCGTGTGCGGTAAATCTCAACGGGTTGCTATCCTGCTCGCGAGCGAATTGGCCCAACGGCAACGCGCTCTCCCTCACGCGCGCAGACAGGATAGAAACCTTAACGTTGGGCCTCACAGAACCATGAACACAAAGCCCACCTACGATCCCGGCATTCAACCGAACGCCGAGTTCTGGCTCGAACTTGATGAGCAGGAGCGAATTTCTTTGATCGAAAGCTTTCATCGCCAAGCGAAGATCGACCTACCAAACGTCAGGGTGCACGCCACCTTCCACGCAATCGTGGAGAATCAAGTTGCTCTCGGGGTTGACTGTGTTGTCCGTGCAATCCAAAGACTTGTGAAGCAAGGTCTGTCTCGCCATGATGCAGTGCATGCCATCGCTTCGCTGCTCGCAGATCACTTGTACGAGCAGGCAAACCTCAAAACAGTCGACACGGCGGAGGTCGTGAAGACTCGGTACGAATCAGCTGTAGAGCGGCTGACGGCCAGAGAATGGCTTTCAAAGTATGTTGCCGAGTGAGGCCGAACGAATATCAAACAATCCCGACTGGAACGGTTGGTGGTTGAGCCCGCACTTGAGCACTGGACCTCCAAGGCCCACGCCTTGCGAGCCCTCGGGCATCGCTGAGACTCCGTTCCCAAGGGGAAACTTTGCAACTGGGATACCTTCCATGAAACGCATCGGTATTCTCACCGCTGGCGGCGATACTCCGGCGCTCAACGCCACCATCCACGGCGCGGTCCAACGGGCCAATCAGCGCAAGGTGGAAGTGATCGGCCTGATGCGCGGATTCAATTGCTTGTTCGATTCCCGCGTACCGCACGTGCATTTGAATCCGCTCTTCAGCGAGATTCCGGAACTCGATCCGACCAAGGGGGGCACGCTCCTCGGAGCGTCACGGGACTACGTGGACGCCCAAGACACCAACTGCCTCGACCAGACGATAGATCGCCTCAGGCGGCTCAAGATCGAGGGGGTGATCTGCATCGGCGGCGACGGCACGCTCAACGGCATGCAGCCCCTCTGCGAACGAATTCCGATGGTGCTTGCCTCCAAGACGATCGACAACGACCTGGGCCTGAATTTCCCCAATGAGGTCGACAGTTGGCTGCGCGATCCGCTCGATGAGCCGCCGGGATATAAGTATCGTCGTGGCCACAAACTGGCCGAGTGCGATTTGCAGCAAATGGTGAACTACGTGACGCCGGGCTTTGCGACTGCCGTGTTCGTGTCGGCTGGCGGCGTCGAGCGCATCCGGACCACCGCCGAAAGCCATCGGCGGATTGCCATCGTCGAAGTGATGGGCCGGCACACAGGCTACATCGCCCTGGGCGCCGCGTACGGCCAGCCCGATCTGATTCTGGTGCCGGAGTCGCCGGTGAACGTCGATTTGCTGGTGGATCGCGTGAAAGAAATCTACGACTTGCAGCAGAACGTGGTGATCGTTTGCGGCGAGGGGGTCGTTGATGCGAGTGGCCGCGAGCTGGGTGCGGCCCAGCGCAGCACCGACCCGGCAGGCAATCTGCAGCTCAGCGGCGCTTCGGAACAATTGCGTGCATTGCTGATCAAGGCGATCGGCGACGACTACTTTCGCACCTACCGCCGCATTGAGACGGCCAAGGAGGCGATCTTCACTCGTAAGATTGGTCACACGCAGCGCGGCGGCCGGCCGGTGCTGTTTGACCGTTTTTATGCGGCCCAACTCGGCGGCAAGGCGGTCGATATGCTGCTCGAAGGCCAGAACAATTTCGTGTCGGTGTTGCAGTGGAGCCACGACCGGGGATTTTACGTGGACAGCTTCAACGGCCAGCGCCTTCGCGACCGTTGGGGCCACATTCACGCCCGGCACATGCACCCCTCGTTTTATGATCCCCAGAACATGGTCCCGTCGAAGGTCGGCATCGAATATCTGCTGCCGATCTTTACCAATGCCGTCGGCCACGACGACATGGAGAATCTGCGGCAGACGCTGTTCGACTCAGGCAACCTGTTCCGCAGCTATCACTCAGTGAACACCGATATGAATCGCCGAATTCAGTATCTGGACCCGTAGTGCTCTGTCGCTGAGCCAAGAGAGGGGGACAGGCACATTTTCCCGGGAACCACGTTGGACAACCGCCCAGCAGCACGAGACACCTTTCTTAAATTCGCCGGGAAAATTAGCCAGTCCCCGGCCCGTGAACGGTTACTTTTTATGGACCAGGAAACATCGCTCAACACGAGTCCGTTCCCGATCATCGGCATTGGAGCGGCGGCGGGTGGTCTGGAGGCGATAAGCGAGTTGTTGCGCAGCCTGCCTGGCGGCGCCGGCATGGCCTATATCGTCGTAGTGCATCTTGGGGCGCACCAAGAAAGCGCACTGGTCGAGATATTTTCCCGGGAAACAAGTTTGCCAGTGTGCCAGGCACGGGATGGCTTACGGGTTGAGCCGGATCACGTTTACGTCATCGCGCCAAACACAGAGTTATCGCTCATGGATGGCCGACTGCAGGTCACGGCAAGAGTTGAAGGGCTCGGCGCGCACCTGCCGATCGACAGGCTGTTCAGGTCGCTGGCCAGCGATCTTGGTTCGGCGGCTGGGGGGGTCGTGCTGTCGGGTTTTGGGGCCGACGGGGCCATCGGCGTACAGGAGACCGCAAAGGAAGAACTCCAAGCCACCAACGAAGAGATTGGTACGATCAACGACGAGTTGCGAAGCCGCATCCAGGAAAGCACACAGCTCAGCACGGATCTAAGCAACCCGGTCGACATCGACCTGCTCAAGCGCCGCGAGCACCAGTTGGAAGAAGCGTGCAACGATGCCATTAGCATTGTGGAGACGGTCCGCGAGCCACTAATCGTGCTCGACGGCAATTTGCGGGTGCGCCATGCGAACCGCGCGTTCTACGAACTATTTCAACTCACGCCGGCAGAGGCTGAGAATTGTCCGATCTACAGCCTGGTGGGGGGAAGTTTCAATCGTCCCGAGTTGCGCCGGTTGCTGGAGAACATTCTGCCGCAAGAGAGCCATTTCGAAGACTTCGAAATCGAGGCCGATTTCCCGCATCTCGGCCATAAGACATTACTGCTGAACGCCCGCCGTGTGATTCACCTCCAGGACCAGTCCAGCGAGATGGTACTGCTGGCGGTCGAGGATGTATCCCGCCGTCGGCAAGCCGAGGATGCGCGACAAGTGAGCGAAGCGCGCTTGCAGGCCATCGTTCAGACGGCCGCCGACGGGATCATTACGATTGATTCTCTGGGCAGCATTGACTCATTCAACGAAGCTGCGGAGCAAATGTTCGGTTACGCCGCCGCCGAGGTACTGGGCCAGAACGTAAAACTGCTGATGCCGTCCCCTTACGAGGAAAACCACGACCAGTATCTTGCCAGGTACGTTCAGACGGGCGTTAAGAACATCATTGGGCATGGCCGGGAGGTTCGCGGAAAACGCAAGGATGGCACGAACTTTCCGCTGTGGCTCGCGGTGAGCGAAGTGTTGTTGGATCATCGGAGAACATTTACTGGCCTCATCCGGGACATTTCCCAGGAAAAGCAAATGCTAAAGCAACTGGAGCGGACCTCCTCCGTCTTGCGCCGCGCCGAAGAGTTGATGCACGTCGGGAATTACGAAGTACACATTCCCTCGTCAGGCGAAGATTACTGGTCCGATGAGGTGTTTCGGATCCTAGGTTTACCGAAACAGGCCGGTTCTCTGCCGATGGAGCGATACTTGAATGAAATCGTTCATGTCGAGGACCGTCAGCGCGTGCGCGATGCGGTTGACCATGCGATCGAACACGGTACGACGTTCGATCTGGAATACCGTATCAGTCGCCCCGATGGCGCGGTGCGCCATGTCCGTGCCGTCGGTGGTCCGCAGTTTGACGTCGTCTCACGGCGTACAGCAATAACTGGCTCAATCTTTGACAACACGTACGTGAAAGAGACACAGGAAAGAGCGTTACTGAATGAGCGACTGGCGGCCATCGGTCAGGTAAGCGCCGGTTTGGCGCACGAAAGCCGGAATGCTTTGCAGCGCAGCCAGGCCTGTCTGGAGATGCTGGCCAGTGAACTGGAAGGGCAGGACCGCGCTCTTGAGTTCATCAAGCGCATTCAGAATGCACAAGACTACATGGTCGCGCTTTACGAAGAGGTCCGCGATTACGCGGCGCCTCTAAAGCTGCGCTACCAGAAGACCGATCTGCGCAAGTTGTTGCAAGAGGTCTGGCAAGACCTGGAGATGGAGCGCGCGGGAAAGGTGGCCGAGTTTCGTGTGCAGGCACACGATTTCGACGGAGATTGGTCGGTGGATCCCCTGCGGATGCGGCAGGTGTTCCGGAATATCATCGAAAATTCGCTGGCCGCCTGCGGCAGAACCGCAGAGATTGTGGTTCATTTGGCGCCCCAGCGGGTGGGAACGCAATCGCACCTCAAGATCATGTTTCGCGACAACGGACCGGGGCTCACCGCCGAGCAAAAAGAGCATGTCTTTGCGCCGTTTTTCACGACCAAGACACGTGGCACCGGTTTGGGCATGGCAATTGCAAAGCGGATCGTCGAGGCCCACCGTGGAAAACTTGATGTCGGCTCGTTGCCGCCGCCAGGGGCCGAGTTCATCGTCATGGTTCCTGAGGAGATAGCATGACGTCGCAATTGCGAATCGTTGTCGCCGACGATGAACCGGACATGCTCGACTACTATCAGCATGTTCTGCCGGCGCTCGGGCATGAGGTCGTCGGCACGGCCGTCACCGGACGCGACCTGGTTGATAAGTGCTTGGCTCTCAGGCCCGACTTAGCGGTCACCGATATCCGCATGCCCGATATGGATGGCATCGAAGCCGCCGATGCCATCTATCGGCAGGCTCCGTTGCCCGTCGTGTTGGTGTCGGCCTATCATGACACTGCCTTGATCGAACGGGCGGAAAACGACCACATTTTGGCTTACCTAGTCAAGCCCATCAAGCAAGCAGATCTTGAGCCAGCCATCGGATTGGCCGTACGTCGCTTCGAGCAGTTCGAAGCGCTGCGTAAAGAAGCCGCCGATTTGCGACAAGCGCTGCTCGACCGCAAGGTCATCGAACGGGCCAAAGGTGTTCTGATGGACAAAGCCCGATTAAACGAACACGACGCGTTTTGCCGTTTGCAGAAGCTAGCCCGCACGCAGAATCGGAAGTTGGTCGAGATCGCCCATATGATTCTCACGGCTGAGCAGGCATTTGCGATGAGGGACGACGAAAACGGGTCTTGAGTGTGTCATCCGTGCACTCGCAGGGCGGAATCGCACACCTGGACAGCCTCCTGCCGAGGTTCAAACCGGGTAACCGTTCACGGGCCAAGAGAGGGGGACAGGCACATTTTCCCGGGAACCACGTTCGGCAACCACTCAACAGCACGAGACACCTTTCTTGAATTTTCCGGGGAAATGAGCCAGTCCCCGGCCCGTGAACGGATATTGCTGAAGTATTCCCGGCATGTTCGTCCGGATTGCCGTCCGTCGCAAGGCAGACATTTGAGCGGGTTCACCGTTTGGCACGCTCTCTGCTCTGGTTCAGCCTGCTGAAATCCGACGAGTTCGTTGGGACGTCGAGCTAGCGACAATCGCTGAGGTCTGCTGTGGCAACGACGATAGGCTGCGAAACGATGAAGAAGTGCCGGCAACCCAGCCTGGTCGCTGCTAATTTGCAAGACTATGAGCAAGCCGTGAGAGACTTCTCATGGCAAAAGGCGCGCGCGGAACTTTCGGGGTTGCCAGGGAATCGCGGCCTCAACATCGCCTACGAAGCCGTGGACCGGCATGCGCTCGGATCGCGCTGCAACCAGGTTGCCTTTCGCTGGTTCGGGAAAGAAGGAGCTGTCCGCGAGATTACCTATCGTTCGCTCGCCGGTCTCTCGAACCGGTTCGCAAATGTCATGGCGCGTTTACGAATAACGGCAGGCGACCGCGTGTTTGCACTTTCGGGGCGGATTCCAGAACTGTACATCGCGTTCGCTGGAACGCTGAAGCATCGCAGCATTTTTTGCCCCTTGTTCTCGGCCTTTGGTCCGGAGCCGATTGCTGCTCGTCTGCGTATTGGTCAGGCCCGCGTGTTAGTGACGACACAACCGTTGTACGATCGCAAGGTGGCAGGAATTCGCGATTCCCTCCCGGATCTTGAGCATGTCTTGGTGATCGCCGATGGCCAAACGCCGTCAACTCCCTGCGGCGTACATGACCTGAATCGCTTGATGGCGGAGGCGAGCGAAGACTACACGATTGGCCCCACGGATCCCGAGGACCAGGCCCTATTACACTTCACCAGCGGTACCACGGGAACGCCCAAGGGGGCGATTCACGTACATGGCGCCGTGGTAGCTCATCACATGACCGGCAAGTTGGCGCTTGATCTGCATCCAGAAGACATCTACTGGTGTACTGCCGATCCCGGCTGGGTGACCGGGACGTCCTACGGCATCATTGCTCCTTTAACCAACGGCGTGACGAGCATCATCGACGAAGCAGATTTCGACGCCGAACGCTGGTATCGCATGCTGCAACGCGAAAAAGTAACGGTTTGGTACACGGCACCGACCGCGATCCGCAGCATGATGCGAGTCGGCAGCGAAGTTGTCCGGCAATACGATCTGCGCCAGTTGCGGTTCATGGCCAGCGTGGGCGAGCCGTTGAATCCCGAGGCCGTGGTCTGGGGCCTGGAGGCGTTCGGGCAGCCGTTCCACGACAACTGGTGGCAGACCGAAACCGGCGGCATCAT
>SXHT01000061.1 GCA_005773095.1 Planctomycetaceae bacterium | reverse complement strand
TGATCGAGCCGGGCGAACATCTCCTCGGGATCCGGCAGTTGTGGGGCCTCGTAGGCAGCTTCCGCTTTTTCTTCGAGCGGCCGTTCGGGACGGTCGCTGGCGAGGCCGGCCGCCAGTTCGTCGGGGTTGAGCTGGCTATTTCCGTCTTTGTCACTCTCGCGCAACAACCGATCGAACAACGCCTGTTTTTCTTCAGGCACTTCGTCGCGCGTGATCTGGCCGTCTTCGTTCGCATCCAGTTGGGCAAATAGCCCATCCGCTACTGGTTGATTTTCCGCAATCGCCACCAGGGGCAGGGCCAGCAGCCCGAATACCGTCCAAGATCGGCCGAACAAGGTTCGCATCCTTTTCTCCTTCGCCATGAGGGCAAGAGGGGTTGAATCTCGCGATTCGGGTTCTCCACGAGGTATAAAACCGGAAATTGCCTCCCAAGTTTCGGTTTTCGCCAAGAAAAGGCTGCTCGCGCTGGTCAGAGTTCTACGGCTGGTAACCGTTCACGGGTCGGGGACTGGCTCGTTTTTGCGGCGAATTCGCGAGAGGCGCATCGTTCGGTCAGGAGGTTGTCCAACGTGGTTCCCAGGAAAATCTGACTGTCCCTCTGTCTTGGCCGGTGAACGGTTATAGAACTCGGAATGCGCAGCGGCGGAGTGATGCCAGCAGGGGAAAATCGACTTGCCCGGTTTTCCGACGTTTCCTACAATCACGCCCGACCGCGGTCCGCCGTCGTAAAATCTTGGACCGCCGCTGAACCCTTCCCGATGGTGTCGCGTAGAACTGGTTGACTTTTCGCAACCAACGTTGCGTTGTCGCACCTCAATCGTTGCCAGTCTTCAACGCGGAGCGATGGGCAAGGTAGCCCAAGAACGCTGCCGTCGGCAGGACCATTATAGCCGTCCAAGCTAGCGTCGCTAAAGTCATGGAGGAATTAGACTTTCGTTCAATCGCCGAAGGCCGTTAGCCGATCATAATCGTGTCGGAAATAACCGACGCAAGAGCAAGGTCGGCCCACTCGACATGGATCGCTAGCGTCTCCGGCGAAACAACAATACGCGCAGGTGCCAGCGGCAAAGTGCTCGTTCCACGAGGTTCTTCCCCTGAATCCATCATGGCTCATTCGGGCCGGGCGAAGAACATGCGAACGAGTGCCGTTTGAAACCTGACCGTGCCAATCCTCGGCACTTGTCGTAA
Organism: Planctomycetaceae bacterium; assembly: GCA_005773095.1. Taxonomy (GTDB): domain Bacteria; phylum Planctomycetota; class Planctomycetia; order Pirellulales; family PALSA-1355; genus SXHT01. The sequence continues at coordinate 1,741 of SXHT01000061.1, read as the reverse complement.
GATAACGACTCGGGCCAACACACGAAACCAAACGGCATCGTCGCGAAGGCTGCCATTTGTCTGCATCCGCGGACGCAGTCGCAAGCCACATGCTCCGGGAGACCAGCCATGCAGATCCAAGGCCCCTCGTACATTCATGCTCCGCACTCGGTTAATGGCCCGCACAGCGTGCGTGGCAGCCAGAGCGTTGGTGCGGCGAACACGCCGGCTGCGATCAGCGACCAGCTCGACATTTCGGCCGCCGGCCAACTTGCCGATCGCCTGAGCGAGATTCCGGACATGCGCCAAGACAGGGTCGACGCGCTCCGTGCCGCGATCGCCAGCGGCACTTACGAGACCAACGAGAAGTTGAGCGTGGCGCTTGATCGCCTGCTCGACGAAATCGGCTAACCCGAAGTTCCTATCCCATCGCCAGCGGTCCGCGGCTGGAACTTCCGTTCCACGGGAAGCAGAACATCCTCGATCGCCGAGCAACGCACTGCGCCGTTCACTCAACGCCAGCCTGCGACGCCAAACGAAAACAGACGGGGAGGCCGTTTCGGGCCATCACCCGTCTGTTAGTCCCCCCTGGGAATTTGATCTCGTCAATGCTGATGACTCGTGCAGCACAAAAACAGCACCGACAACCTGAAGTATCGGTTCGCTGCGCGTTTTCACTTTGGCAAACCTTGCTGGTTTGTCGGGTGCGGGCTGTTTCGCCAAGGGCCAGCGATCCGCGGACAGGGAAGCGGTCCGACGGATGAGGAATCAGCCACGGTAACCGTTCACGGGCCGGGGAGCGGCTCATTTTCCCGGCGAATTCAAGAGCGGTGTGTCGTCCAGTTGGCTGGTTGCCCAACGTGGTTCCACGGGAAAATGTGCCCCCTCGCTTTGCCTGTGAACGGTTATTCAACCGCTCAGCCGCGAACGCGACCTTATCGGGCGGTAAGTTTTCTGGATAATTCCCACGGGTTAGGTCGATCTGGAGGAAACGCGTGAGTCGTGCGCTGGGATTGCGCAGTGACATCAAGCTAGCACAACTTCACTTTCCCGGCGCGTCAGAAAATAGTAATGTTGCACCCCCTCGGTCGGTATGGTCGAGGGTGCCGGACGTCGGTTTCGTGGGTTGGAGTTCCGCCTTTCGGCGCCCCTCCGTCACCAGCCAGAAAACGGAACTTCAACGCAATCATCTCGTGACACCTGCCGGCAGAACGCTCGAGAAAGGAATTTTGTTATGCCGAAGATCAACAGGCTGCTAGGGTCCATGGCATTTTCGCCGATCCTGTGGGGCGTTCTGGCCACGGTCTTGTTCTACGTCCCGATTCGTTCGGGAGCCTGGAGCAATGCTTGGATCGATCGGCTGTTTGCGGCACACGGTGCAGCACCGTTGGTGACGGGGATTTTCTTGATCGGCATCGTTACGGTGCTGATGAAAGCGGCTGGGATCCGCTCACAGCGACGGCTTCTGACGATGGCGCTGCTGGACGGCATTCCGCCTGGCGGTCAGCCGCTGGCGGCGTGCGATGGCCTGCTCGACAGACTCGACGCGCAGCCAGCCGCGATGCGCGAAAGCTATCTGGTCCGCCGACTGCGCCAAGCGCTCGAGTACATCTATCGAAAGAACTCGGCGGATACCATTGAAGACGAGATGCGTTACCTGGCGGCGCTCGACAGAACTTGCATGCATACGAGCTACGGATTCTTGCGCCGGCTGACCTGTGCAACCGCACTGGTCGGCGCAGCATGCGCCGCGGTGGCCGCG
>SXHT01000060.1 GCA_005773095.1 Planctomycetaceae bacterium | reverse complement strand
GGTCGGCGTTGGCCAATTCAAATTTTTTCTGCCGCTGAAAAAATCGCCCGCGTTCCGCGTAAGCCTTGGCCACGTCCGGATTGGCCTCGACCAACTGATGGATCACGACCTCGGCATCCTTTGAATCCTCGAGTTGTTTGCGATACACCTCGGCCAGCAAGACGTATGCGTCAATTTCCTTGCCTCCGAGCGCCGCCTGGCTGGAAAACGATTGCTTCGCCGGATCGTACCCGATCACCCGCGAGAGCAGCTTGACTGCCTTCTCTTCTCGCCCCGTCCCAAGTAGACATTTGGCATACTTAACGTCCATTTCGGGGCCTTCGCCATGCCCGTCGGCTCGCAGCCGATCGATATGATCCATCGCATCGGGAATCCGTCCAAGCTTCATGCAGTAGTCGATCATGCGGATGCGAAGATCCACTAAATCTCCGTGCTGCCGGGTGGCCTCCTCCATCACCACGAAAGCGCGTCTTAGCTTTGAGATGGTCGCGTCGGGTCTTTCCGCCGCGTCGGCGGCAAGTCGAGCAAATTCGCTGTAGGCTTGTGCGTCGTCTGGGCGGTGTTTGAGGTACTGCGAGTATTGGCGGATGGCATCCTCCGCGTCGCCCGCATTCGTCGCCTCAACCGCCTGCATCTTGAGCGATTCTGCGTTGCGGTCGATTTGGTAGGCATGCAAGAAATGAATTCCGACCGCGAGCACGGCGGGGGTGACCAATAACCAGATCAACAGTTTGAAATTCATACGTTTCATGAAGAAAATTCCCGGTGAGAGGTGAGAAATGACAGGCTGGCCGAAAAGGGCATGGGATGCAGTCGATCGAAGCTGCCAGGACAAGTAGAGGGGCTTCCCCTGATTTGCCAGCTTCCGAAAGAAAACGATCAATATGCTAAACCCTCGGATATCCCCCTTTTTTATCCTACCTGCGGTGTTCAACCTGTCAACGAAAAGGGACTTCGCTGAGTTGCCTGATCCAGAACCTTCGATACCATGATTGTCCCCGTTAACTTTACCCATTTTATCAGGCTTCTCGGAAACTCGGCTGGTTTCTGACCAGAACGGGTTTTTCGGATTTGCTACGAAGAACTGCGATGATTGTGCCGATTAAGCTGGTCGAAACGGTTGCGCCGATTATGTGGCTTGCGCTCTTTGCACGTCCAAGAATCGCTGCCGAACTAACGCTTAGACATGGGGAACCGAGAAGTTGTACCGACGATCCATAAACGGCACCATGCTACTGGGCATTGGCTGGCCTTGATCGGCTGCGCGCTCGGCGTCAGCATGATGGGCTGCCAGACGGTGGAGCTGCGCGGACAAGGTGGCGCCGAAATGGCACCGCTTTCCGACCCCTTGAGCACCGGCCGAAGCCAGCCCACAGAATCGCCAAAGCCACATCTGGACGAACCGACAACTCCCCTTCCTGAGGAAGCCGCGTTTGGTTCGCCTCCCATCCACGGAGCGCCCTCCGAGCTCTGCAAAACGTCCTTACCAACATATGTGGTTGAGCCGCCGGATATTCTGCTGATTGATGTACTCAAGCTAATTCCCAAACCCCCGTATCGGATTCAAGCGCTGGATGTGCTGCAGGTCGTCGTGGTGGGAACGTTGCTGGGACAAGACATCGCCGGTCAATTCGTGGTGGATCCGAGTGGCATGATTGATCTGGGGCCCGCCTATGGCAAAGTCGAGGTGGCAAAACAGTCGATCGACGAAGCGACCAAAGCCATCGATAAGCACCTGCGGCGCATCCTAAGCGAACCGGAAGTGTCGGTGGTGCTGAGCCAGTCGAGTGGGATGCAGCAGATCTCGGGTGATCATCTCGTCGGGCCTGATGGGACCGTCAACCTGGGCACCTATGGCTCGGTCTTTGTGGCGGGCATGACGCTCGCCGAAATCAAGGACGCGCTCGAACTGCAACTGAGCAAGTTTCTGCAGAATCCACGGGTGACCGTCGACGTATTCGCGTTCAACAGCAAGGTCTTTTATATCGTGTCACAGGGCGCTGGCGTGGGTGACGGCGTCACGCGAGTTCCCATGACCGGCAACGAGACCGTTCTCGATGCGGTCGCGCAAATCAATGGACTTAGCCGATTGTCCAGCAAAAAGATGTGGATCGCGCGCCCCGTTCCCGGAGCGGAATGTTGCGACCAGGTGTTGCCGGTAAATTGGGAGGACATCACGGCAGGCGCCTGCACAGCCACCAACTACCAGATTTTGCCCGGCGATCGCCTGTTTCTCGCCGAAGATAAGTTCGCCGCGGTCGACGCATACTTAACCAAGGTCACGGCGCCGATCGAACGAATCTTCGGCTTCAGTCTGCTGGGTACCCAGACCATCCAGCAACTGAACAATTTCCCGCTGGGACGGGTAGGGGGCGGCTTCTAAAAGGGAAGCCAAAAACCCGGGAGAGTCGGCAGCAACTCGATTCAATTTGCCTTCGGGTTGTGGGAAGGTATAGAATGGATCACGCGCATGTATCGGTCCCCAACGTCGATCTCGTCACCGGGAGCTAAGCCATGATTCGATATTGCTTGCCAGTCGCTCTGAGCCTTTCGATCGCCGCTGTCCTCGGATCGCCGCAGCATGCACTTGCCCAGTATCGCGGCGGTGTTTATCCGTCAGGTTCCAACCCTTACAATCCGAGGCCGACTGTCAGCCCCTATTTGAACTTACTTCAGGGGGGCGCGACCAGTCTTCCACAATATCAAGCGCTTGTCAAGCCGTTTCTCGAACAGCAAACGGTTAATGATCGGAATGCCTTCGATAGCCAGCTACTGCGGCGGCAAGTGAACTCGTTGCAGAATCAGTACAGTAGCGGAGCCGCGGGAGCGGGTCGGGCAACGGGGCATCCCACTCGCTTTATGAACTACTCGCATTATTATCCGCTCACCCGCTAGCCCGCTTTGCTCACGGGATGGTGGGTGCCATCAAGGGTTTGCGAAGGGGCTTGGCGTTGTCTAGGAAATGTCGCGCCGATCGTATCGCTGCCAACAGCGTCAGGCACAGCAGCACCGGCGCCACGAAAGGCGCGTCGAGCCATAGCCAACACGCGGTTGCAATTGACAGGCCAATCAACGCTGAGGAGCATCGCGGCAACTCCCGTTGCGGCCATCGAAAAGCAACGACGGCACACAGCATCAGGGTGCCAATCGCGAGCCCAGCTCGAGCCGTGAAATCGCCGCTCGCCGGAGCGCTCAGTTTAAGTCGCATTGCGTTGTTGTTGCCGGGCATTGCGCTGACCATGGGACGCTGACTTGTCATGTTTCTCATGACGGCGGGCATCTGGCGGGAGAGGTTCTCATTTGCGGTCGCCTGCATGCGATGTTGCTGGTCCTTCGCAGGCGAATTGGGCGGCGAAGCGTTGATGGGCAGGCCGATCGCCGCTTGGGAGGGACCCGTCATGGTCCACAAGGTGCGTGCTACCTCCAAGCCGGCCAAATGCGGACCGTTGATGCTTGTATCAGCTCCGGGGGATTCCCTCGTTGCAAGTCTGCCCTGGAACACCAATTCCACCATTTGCGGCGCTTGGTGTTCCAACAACGGCACGCGCCAGCGCCCGCGATCGAGTGCCGCGATTCGAACGGGCACGCCATCCACGCGACCATGGATTATCCGGAAACTGGCGGGCATTTCCAAAATGCAGCTTTGCAAACCCGAGGGCGCGAGTGCCAAGGATGCCGCGCCAAAGCAGCGGCCATCCCATTCCCAGTCCATCCATGTTTCGGACAATTCCACCCTCGGCTGACTGAGACTCTGCCCGATCAGCCGGAGCGAAGCCTGAAAGCGATCGCCAAGAACCCGATATGCGGAATGGGACTCGGCCAACTGAGGGTCGAGCTTCAACTCGGCCGGCAACTCCGCGGCGTCGAGCCCCGAGGTGTCCCAGGAAATCGGCTGCAGTTCCATCCGTCTTGGCAGCAGCACGATTCGTTCGACTTTGGCGCTTCCCAAGGGAACGATGTCAGGCACGCGCAATCGATCGCGCTCAGCGGTACCCAACTTGCCACGCAGCACCACTTGCAGCGCATCGCTCACGGGCTCAGCCAGCCGAACGACCAATCGGCGCCCCGATTGGCCAGGAATTTCTGAGACGCTCACGGTTGCTCCCGCGACAATCGGTTCAGCGAGAACAGGACTCTCCCATTGCCGGGGAATGTCAAACGCGATCGAATCGACGAGGCCCGATTGAACCTGCAGACGGAAATCAACGTCGGCCAACCAGACCCCCGCTGCATGCGACGCCGTGACCACTTGGGTCGCAGTGCCGATGGGCTGGTTTGGCTGAATCATGATCTCGGCAAGGTCTTCGGCGTGTGACGTCGAGAGCGCCGCGATCTGCGAACCCAAACCCGATGTATCCAGGTTCTTGGGAGGGCTGGTCAGTGCGGTCCAATGCCCCACGGGGCGCAGCGTTGCCAGCACGAATGGATGCCGAAATACCAGTAACCGACGAAGCATGCTCTGGGCCCCCTGCAAGCTCAGCTTGGGCATACTCAAGGAGTCTTGAATCGCGTGCGGCAGGCGGCCATCAACGACGATCCGATGCTCTCCTGTGATCGGTGCGTCGAACTGAACGGTCAGCGAACCATCGCGAGAATTCCGCGACCAACGGCTGGAAAGTTCCGTATCATCGGCGCCGATCACCACGACGCTCTCGACGCTGAGACCGGGTGGCGCCTTGATGTGCCGTTGCCAGTCGAATCCTGCCGATCGGTTCACATCCGCCAGCCATCGCACGGTGGTGCTGCGAGGGCCGATTCCCAGCACCAGCGTCTCCTCCACCTTGCTGGTCGTGGCCTTTGGTTGGGTGGACAACGACCACAGGACTTCCCCTCGCGGCATTCGAAATGCAGATTGCGGTTTGGCATCGTTGTCATCCCAAGCGGCGGCGAACTCATGAATGGCCAACGGTTGCACATCCTGGCCCAGCTCCTGTTTGAACTCTAAACCGCTATCGACGGACACCGCGAACCAGCGGCGTGTGGCTCGAACCCCCGCCACTTCGCAGCGCGGCATTCGCACGTTACCCACGCCTGAAGTTCCAGCCACGACAAATCCAAGCTTGACAACACCCTGGTCGACGATCGGGCGCGCTAATTCGAGGTCGATCGTTTGTGGATCGCCAGGTACCACTCGCGTGGACACCAGCGGCGAGTCTTTCGCCGTGGAAGATATCAGCCGCATGCGTGGATCAACCAGCAGCCGCAACTGTCGGACGCGCCCCTCCGACACGCGTACGTTCAAGTGCACGTCCACCACCATCGAACCGGGTTGCAGATGGGCCCACTGGAGGTCGTCGACCTCGAATGCGGGAGCCGCTCCCTCGGCTCCTGCGCGCTGAGGCCAGCGCACGATCAGACGTCGCGCTCCCCCTAAATCGGCGACCACGCGGTCCTGCTCTTTGTGGATCACGATTCGCCCCTGTGCCGTGGGGATTTCGACCTGCGCAGGATCAACCCCCGAGAGATCCACCTGCGCCCCGGATACCGCAGGGACGTCCACTTCAAAACCCACGACCGTGCCGACCACTTGCAAGTCGGGCATGATGGTAAACTCGATCCGTTTCGTGCCGGGCTCGTCGATCTGAAGCACGATCTCGTGGGGAGGCGAGACGAGACGCCGTGCCGGCCGACCATCCACTTGAATGCTGCCGTCAGCGACCAGCAAGTTTTCATCTGCCAGCGGGATGCGAACGATCGTATCGCGAATAAACACCTGCAGATCAAAGCCGACGTGCAGCTTGAGCGAATTATCTTCCGGATGCACTCCCTCGCGATTGAGACTCACGCGGTATCGCGCGCCTGTCAACAACCAGCCCTTGGGAACAGCTCGGACGCGAGCGGCGTCTTGTAAGAGCAAACGGTAAAACGTTTCAGGGACGTGGACATTTTCGCCAACGATGCGCTGAGCGTCGTCAATCGAGACAAGCACTTTAGCGACCGCTGCGCGCGATTGGACAGGCGGCAGAACGTCACTTGCCGGGAGATGCGAGGGCATGTCCGAGGTGGTTTCTTGGGCCCAGGATTGCGAGGCAAACCAACTCCAGCCCATCAGCAGCAAGATTGCCGAGGTACCCATCAGCACTCGCCGTGTCGAGCCTTGGGCAGAATGGTCTTCCGCAGGACAAGGGACTGTCCGCGGGCGCCGCCGTGCCATCCATAGAACACTGGCCGCGGCGCCTACCAACATCGCGGAGGTCACAGGCGTCCAGGCAACGGGCGCCAACCAGGCCGCGGCACACGTCAGTCCACAAACAAGCATCCACCAGGGGCGGCGAGCAAAGGCGCCGCACAGCCCGGCGGAGAACACGGCCACTAAGGTCGCCGCGCCGGTCACTCGCATGGCGGACACATTCTGAATGGCTATCAAGACCGCCGACTCGTCCGACATTGAAAATTCGTAGGCTTTCCAGCCTCGTGTTTCCCTCAGGCTGCTGACCACTATTTCTGGCAGCAACCAGCGATTTGCCCCCTCCAACAGCCAGCCATCGACACTCACCATTTCCAGCGGCTGAAGGTGGGATGCGTCTCCTTCCATGTCACCGGCCAACGGTCCATCGCCAATCAAATACGCCGGGAGATCCGCCACGGGAGTTGATGCATTGTGGTTCAGTGCCGCCAGCGTGGACGAGGCCACCAGCACGTGCTGGCCACGCACCAGTAGCACCAAATGGGCACGACGAAGCATGGCGGCGCCGCGGGCCATTGGTCCCCGCTCTTTCACGACAGGCAACGCTGTGTTGGCATCGATGCCGCTATCGCAAAGAGACGATCTGGATACTCGCAGATCGGCGTTCTTTAGCGTCGCCACCATTGCCTTGAGCGCGTCGCCCCAAACGAGGGCGCCGGCTGCGGAGTCGCCAGCAACTCCGCCTGAACTCCCCCACAGCGTGCCCAGCTTTTCGATCAGGGGCGTGATTAGTTTCCGAGCCTCGGCAATTTCCCGTGCGGATTTTCTGTCGGGCAGCCAGAAGTCGGCCCGCAACGGATTGCGCGAAGCGCCGTTCTCTCCGCGCGCAAGCGGCCCGAACAGCCGTTGTGGCCATGTGAGTCTCTGCACGGTGTAGTTATGCGCGCTCGGATCGCTGGTCGGCAGCTGATAGCCGCTGGGCAGCCAGACGCGCCATCGCCGCTTCATGACGGGGATATTGGTCGTGGGAAAATTGGGTGCGTAGTAAGTGGCCAGGGCCGGCAGCGATTCCGGACTTGCGAAGGACAGCGAAACGGTGGCAAACTCGCGCCCCGCCGGCAGGTTCACCGTCACGGTTCTTGACGAACCGGGTTGCGAACTTACCGCTGCAGAATCGACCCATGCGCCGTGCAGGCGGGAGGCTTCGGGCAGATGAAACTGCACGCGCTGCTGCCCGGCAGTTTGCAAGCGAAATACGGCCAGATGGGAGGTCAGGCCGGCCGCGGACAGCCGCGAGTCAAGTTCGCAGCTCCAGGCCCACGCGCCGGTTTCCTCCGCGGCGGCACCTGCCGGCCCGATCTCGATTGCAGATTCATCGCTGAATCCATCGCGCGTGGGATCAAAACGATACTTGCCGCGAACCGTGGGAACGCCGCCCGAAGTCTCGGCCGCGGATGGCACGGCTGTCAGCCGGCGGTTGACAATCTCCACGCCGGTTGCGTCAGTTGCGCGGATCACCAGCTCACCCGTCTGGCTCGCGGCCTCGGGCGCTGCCAACAAACACAGCGCGGTTTTTGTCTTCCACGGCGATTTCCGTGTCGCCTGGATTTCGAATACCTCTCTCTGTGGCACGCGCCAACTTACCTCCCACGCTTGTCCGGCGATGCCGGCGCCTGCGGCAATTCGCTCGTCCGCGGTGAGCCGTCGGGTAGCCAGCGTGCCAAGAGTTTTCTTCGTTGACCACTGCCAGGCCATGCCTGGGGGCTGCTGCGACATGTGGACCCGCAGCCTGTCCATGGAGACGCCGGAAGGCTGGCATCGAATGCGGCAAACCTCCGTCAGGCTGCCGCCGCGAACCTCGGCGGACAGTTCAATTTTGGCGGTGAACTGGGGCTTGCGTGGCGTCAGCGTAACTCCCAGCCGGTCCGTGGCGCTGTCCACGGCAAACGCCAATCCGCGCGGCATCGGATCGACGTAAAGCGGACTGTCGACACTTAGCGTTGCCAAATCGAGTATTGTTAAATCCTCACGACCGGTGGTCAGCAAGTCGAACGCATCAGGATCTTGGAGCAAGACTTGCTGGACGACTCTCGCGGCGCTGTCGAATCGAAGCATGGCGAGGTCCCACATGCTCATCGTGTCGTGGAGCGAGAGCACTCGCCGTCCGCTGACCTTGAGCCGAACCGCCGCCGTAGTCGTCGCCGGGCTGGCAAGACGCACGATTAACCGACGTCCAGGATCTGCCCCCTCGATATCCCAGTCGGCAACCGACGCTGGTTCTTGCGCCTCGACGCCATCGATCTGCCACAGCGGACTCACCTGGCACGTCAGTGTGCCCTGCTCCCCCTGCACCAGGCGAAAATCGGCGGTTACATGAGCGACCATCTCGCCCGTGAAGAACTCCAATCGCGTGCCACAGTCGACCTCAAGGCGATCCTCCGGCCGATCCACGTCAATATCGAGAGTTGCGTCGGGGGAAAAACACTGCAAATCAATCTCCTCGCCGGCTGCGGATGCCAACGGAGTCGACTTTACTTGCCGTGCTCCTTCCGACTCGATTCGATTGAGTGCGAACGGTGAGCGAACGGCGAGCGACATGTTGCCCTCTTGCCAGAACACGCCCTCGCAACGTATTCGCGGAAGACGCCAAAGCTCGCCGACGGTGACTGGGGCAATCGCCGTGATCTCAATCTTTTCGCCCGCACCGGAAATCGCCTCCGGCAGGGAAATGCGAGTCCGTGAGAAATTGCGCTGTTGATCGGTGGCTGTCGTCCAGGTAAGGTTTTGCGATCCTTTGCGCACCGACACTATCTGAAGCGTCGGATCGACTTGCAGGGTAAGCTGAGAAAGCGCGTCGCCATGAGCGTCAATTTGCATCACGCATGCCAGGTCCACGCCATGGGGTGAAATCTGATAGCGGTCCGCCTGGCGCAAGAGGGTCAGTTCCGGCTTCTGACCGTGGGCGGAACGCGTTGTAAACCTCAATTGAGCGCAGGCTCGGCCCCCCGTTTCCAGATTCCAGCGGCGCGTTTCCTTGGCGGGCTGCGGCAATTCCGCAACCAATGCGCGATCGAACACGGGAACGACGTCCGCCGGCGCCTCGAGCACAAGCCGGCCAGAAGCCGTCTGCGGAAGCCGCAGAGGAAAGCCCACCGTGCCCGCAAGATTTCGTTGCCCCCGCAACGACCAGGCAATCATCAAACGCCCCGATCGCGGCACCAGCACCGCGAATGCTCCGTCGGACGTGTTGCCGACGACGGCGGAATCTGCCTTGTCGAACGATGTTTCCGGAATCGTATCCGCTGCTTGCCAGCGCGCACTCGCAACCGCCACCGACCAAGGATCCAATAGCAGCAGCGCGGGCTGCGCCGAATTGTGAACGATTTCCAAAAGCGCTCGTCCCACAAGAAGCTCACCCTGCTCCAGGGTCGCAGTGTAGTCGGCCCGGGAAACACGCGCGGCAAGCACCCCCGGCGCCGCTCGCTGCCCCGCCTGAGCATCGTCCAACAATCGCGCAAACTCGTCTCGTGCGATGGGAAGATAACGCTCGCCGGCGGTCGGCCATTCGTCCGGGCGATTGGCGGGAACGTAAACGCGCCTGAATGGCCGTAGCTCGATCGGTGGTCCGGACGTCTGCGAATCAACCGATGCACGACCGGGTGTTTCCGCGGCGCGAAGCGAGCCCATCGCGAACAGTGCCGCCAGCATGAACCACATCAGCCGTGAAGAACAGCCCAAGATCATGTTGCGGTTTCCGCCCCCGTGGCTGGAATCATCATCGGCGCCGTGGCCGTTGAAGCAGGTAAGCCGGCCGACGGCACATGCTGGTAGAGATCGGTCGCGGCTTGTTCCGTCGGTCCCGTCGTCAACTCACTGGCATCCTTTTGAACCTCTCTTGCCGCGGGCGCCGAGAGCCTCGCAAGCAACAGCGCAATGCCAACAAGTGCCGTTCCCAGCACGGCCGACTGGGCAACAAGCATCGCCAGATCGGGCGCGACCACGCCCAAGGATAGGATTCCCAACGCCCCGGCCAAGAGCAATGCCGGATGACGTAATGCGGGCAGGTACATCAGTCCCAGGCCCAACACCAACACTACAAGCGATGCGCTAAACACCAAAGTCGCTCGCCGCGCGGTGCGAAACTCCAGCCTGGGAGTCTCCCCCATACCGCTGAATACGTAGCAATGGACCCCCGTGGGGGGCGAAGCAGGAGCAGCCGGAAGTCCGACCCAGGCCCGCAAGTCCTGTTCATCGAGCGCAGGGGTTCGTTGCCAATACCGGCCGGTCCACTTCCACTGCGATTCGCTGGTGAAGTTCGCGGGAGAAATTAAGAGATGCTCATGACCGGGCACAATGAGCTGCCAAACGGTGCGGCGCGACCACACGGCAGGGAGCAAGACCGGCGGTTCCAGTGACATGGCGCCAGCCGGTTCTCGCGCGGCGATGTGATAGTTGAGCTCCAGCAGGCGCCGCTGTTCGACGCCTGACGCGGGCAACGCCACAACCATGCTGCCCTGCGAATCGACTTCCAGGAAAACCGTTTTGCCGTCGAGTGTGGCTTGAACGGATGCCGCGTTCACACCCGACGGCAAGCCAATCCGCAATCGTCGATCGGTTGTGGTGAGTTGAAATGCCGCCTGGTCCTGCCGCCCGTAATCGCTCAGCCAGGTCTGGATCCATGCGCGTTCAATTACGGTGGAGGCTTCTCGCGAACGATCCTGCAGCGTCACGCCCAGGTCCACACTATCGACGACCTCCCCGGCAGTGAACCACAAGGCTTCCGATGAAGTGCCGGCGCCGCGGCCGCGATCGTCGATGGTCCATCTCCCCTTGCGGGCCGTTACCGAGATTCCCGGCTCAGGGCGGACAACCAGGCGATTCTGAGTGGTTCGAGCGTCGGCAGGCATCACCAAGGGAACATTCAGGGAAACGCTTGTCGCCGCCGGCAACTTCTCTTGAGGCAATCGGATGGAAACGACGAGTTCGCAGCGACCGATTCGCGAGCCGCCCAGCACTGCCAACATTCGCATCGAATCGCGGTTGTCGGTGTCCGACTCGTCGCGCACGGGGACCAACGCCAGCCGTATTCCGTCCATCGTGACTTCCAACTTTTCGGGAATGAAGGCGCGCGGTACGCGCAGCATCAACCTTTCGACCGGTTCGAACGAAATATCGTATCGCAACCGCTCCTCCACCCGCACTTCCTGCTCGTCCAGATCAATCCGGCTATCGACCGCCACCACAATGGCCTGAGCATGAACCTTGAAGTCAGCCACCAATTTCGACGATGTCCCCTCGGTCTGATAAAAAAACGGGTCCTGTTGCAATACCGGCAGCGCAATCGCCGGTCGAGTGGAGCGCAATCCTAAACCCACAAGCGCCTCGCTTCGAGGAGTCAGCTCGACATTGTCCTCCGGTTGAATGGCCACGATCGCCGGCGCCACGACTTCCGCAATCGGTCGCGGAAATTCAAATTCCAACGTTTGACTGGCTTCTGGCTTGGCGCCCAAGGGAATCGCACGACGCGCCGTAATCGCCAACGACAAGTCCCCGTTGGATGGTTGCGCAAGGGGAATCGAAAACTGAGCGGTGTCCTCGATCGCTGCAACATCCACGTTCACCACGTTGGGTGGACCAATCGCGTCGATCTCCCAGCCCGGCATGGCAATCGTCAACGCCCGAACTTTGGCGCCGCGAATCGTGTACTTCAAATCGACCGCCAGACGCGCCTCCCGCGCGCCGACGGTTAAAATGTAACGCGGTTGCACGCTCACGCGGGTTCGTCTCGGCACAACCTTGGCCGCGAGCGAACATGGTTGCGACGAGTATTCGAAGGCCGCAATCAGATCGTCTCGTTTGATGCTCTCGGGAATTTCGTCGAGCTGCCGGACGCCGCGACTCTCGCCCCAGACGATATGCCAGTTGCCGACAAGCTGCACGCCGATGGCGCCCGACTGACGAGCAGCGCCAAGCACTTCGAAACCCGCTAGCTCCACCGACTCGTCGGGATTGTCGGCTGCCCGCGGTCGATCCGCCAGCAATCGCAGCTCGAATGGACCTGTCGTTTTCTTGTCCAGCTTGACTTCTACCTCCGAGCCGGACGTCGCTGCCTCACCCGGCGGTCCAGGCGCCGGCACAATGCTCAAGCCCGGTTGGCTGTTGGCAATCATCTGCGCGCCCATGGGCAATCGTACGCGAAAGCTGTCGAACTGCCCGCCAAAGCTTCGCACCGACAACTTTGCTTCATACCCGACACTATGACCGTCCACGCGCGCCCAAATCGCCCCCGACGCCTCCAACACACTGGGCGCGATCTTCAAATTGTTTCCGGCAGGTCGCCATGCCAATTCGACCGGCCCACTGGCGCCGAGTACCGAGAATGTCGTTGTCGTCTTGGTGGGTGACACGTCGGGCTCAAGCAATGTCGCTCCGTCGGAAACACGCCCCACCACTCCCGCCGACGGTACATCCACCACCAATTGGGCGACGCTGGCACGCGGGGCCTCCAGCTTCAGTTGTGTCTCGCCGCCTACGAGCGAAACGGGCGTGATCAACGGAATGCTCACCTTGTGCCCTTTCCTTGGTTCGCCCCGCAGCCAGAGAACATAGCCCGACCGGTCCGCGGTGGGACGCCCATCCGCCTTCCCATGATCCATGTTCGGCGAATCAACATACTCGACAAGCACGTCACCCGGGCCATCGAACGTGGCGTCCCCCTCGACAATCGAGTTTGTCAAGCCAAGCGGAATTCGCACCCAACTTGCATCGTTAAGATCGATGGTCAGCACCATCGAGAGCGCGACCGCGTCCCCCCGCAAACTGCCGGTCATAAGCGATTGGCTCAGCACATAACGGGGCCACTCGTCGACGCTCGCCAATTGATTCTTGAATCGGTAGAGTTCGATAAAGTCTTCAAAACTGAAACCGGGAACCGCTTGAAGCCGACCCTGTTGATCTCGAAGCAGGTACAACTCCGGCCCGACTTCTCCAGGAAGAGGCGGTGCGGGCGGAGGATTCGCCGGCGTAGCCTGCCCCGTTTCGTTGGGTCGCGAAGTCGCCGGCCTGGCTCCTTCCTGCGTCGGCTGCGGAGATTGAATAGGCTTGCTGAGCGGGGCTCCGGCGACAGGCCGTTGGGGCGTTTGAGCCTCGACGGTTAATGGGCCCCACGATAACGCGGCTGACCCAATCGCCAGCGCGACCACGGCACAGACAAAACTCCCGCCTCTCCCCTGCCGCAGGGGAAAAGGCCCGGGGGTGAGGGGCTTCACAGCTCGAAGGATAGGCCGAACCATGCGAACGCGCCATGGGGAGATGGAAAGGCACGAAAACCGACGCCAGCGCACTATCTAGTCTAGTCCGACCGCCCCGAGCGATAAAGCAGCGTCGAAGCCCCGGGGCGAAGCGAGCGGGACAGCCCGGGCAAGCTATTGCGGCCCGGGTCGCGCTAGCGACAACAGGGAATCTGCGAAGGTCAACCACCAACGCAGTTTCGTCGTCGTTCAATCGGCACGTATTCCCTGGCGCGCCCTCGGCACCGGGACCGCAATAGCGGTCCCGGCTACCCGGCGCGTCGCGGTCCGAATGACTTGTGGACCGACGCCAGGCCTGAAAACCCCAGGCCCTGTCAGCGGCGCAAGCTCGCGGACACTCAGGCTCGGCTGCCTTCCCTGGGGCGGACCGGTTCAAAAGCGCTGTCGGCGCGTCCAAAAATCATCCGCCCCGCGCTGGGTTGCAGAACGCTGGTGACCGCCACGCGGATGACTTGATTGACGCGCTCGCTGCCTGCTTCGACGACGATCATCGTTCCGTCGTCCAAATACCCCACGCCTTGGCCGGGCTCCTCGCCGCGTTTCACAATCCGCACTTCGAGCGCTTCTCCCGGCAGGTACACGGGCTTGAGTGCATTGGCCAGGTCGTTAAGATTGACCACTTCCACGCCGTGCAATCGAGCGACCTTGTTAAGATTGTAGTCGTTGGTCACCACCTTGCCTTCCAGATGCTTGGCCAGGAGTACCAGCTTGAGATCGACCGGCTGGCCGACGAACTCGGGCAGCTCGCGGTCGAAGATCATGAGGTCGACCTCCGCATTGCTGCGTAGCCGATTGAGAATGTCCAAACCCCGCCGGCCACGTCCGCGTCGCAAGCGGTCGCTACTGTCGGCAATCGCCTGCAATTCGCCGATGACAAATCGCGGCATGATAATCTGGTTGTCGACCACTTTGGTTTCGATCACATCGGCGATCCGCCCGTCGATGACCACACTGGTGTCGAGGATATACGGTTTGAGTCCCTTGACCTCTCTTGCGAATTCGACGTACGGAATGATGAAGCGGAAGTCGTCCTTCGTTTGCAACAACAGGCTGATACACATGTAACAGAGCACCATGCCAAGCACCAATTGAACCCATTGGGCCTGCTCTTCTTTCTGCGGCAAGATGGGCGCCAGGGCTAACCGCAGCACATACGTCAAAAAAAGGCCGACGATCAGTCCAAAGTAGACTGCCGAGAGCGTGTCGATCTGCTTGCGGCGCAGAAATTTGTCTCCCACGATCACGCCCATGGCCAGCGCCATGACGCCGCCGAAGACCACCCACGGCAACCACACAGGATCGTGCGGCAGCAAGTCGGAGCGAACCATTCGCACGCCCACGCCCGCCGCCACGAGCACAAACACCACTCGCAGTATAAGCAATGCCATGAGAGCGCGCGACGACCCATGCCCGTGGGGAGTCGCCCTTTTGTCAGCAAGGGGGGAACCGTTGGTGGGACCCTCCTATTCTAAATCGCCGACCTGCGGCAGGCTAGGTCACGATGCGACTTTGAGTAGCGGTTTTCCCAGGGGTAGGAACCATCCGGGCTGGCGCTGTTCGGCTCAGGTGTCGTGGGATGGCTTGGTTGCCGGTTCCGACAATGGCGCGTCAAGAACTGACGGCAACCTGGTGGGCGAAGCGGTCGGTCATCCCCGCTAGATAGTCGCAAACGGATCGTTCGAGACCTTCGCTGGCGATTCGCCGAAGGAAGTTTTCGGGCATCAGGTCGGGACGGCGGATGAATCGGGCGAATAATTCCCGGAGAGCATCCTGCGCGTGGGCTCGGTGAGAAAGGACGTCCGGGTGGCGGTAGACTCGGCTGAAGAGAAACGTTTCGAGTTGGGTCTTTTGCTCAGCGAGTTCGTCGCTGGGGCGAATTAGCACGTCGTCGCGGTTTTCTGAACCGACCTTGCCAGCCGCGGATAAGCTCAGCGGCTTGGCGGCGATTCGTACGATTGCCTGCTCGATCAAGTCGCTCACTTGCCACTCGATCAACTCATGCAAAACGGCTCGACGAAGTTCACCGTGGTCAAGATTCGTGTAGCGAGCGCCGACGCGACGGGCGGCTTCTGCCCAAAGCGGCGTTTCCAGCAATTCTTCAAGCACAAGCAGGTTCAGCTCCAATGCATCGTCTGCGTCGTGCGTGTCGTAGGCAACGCTATCGGCAGCCTCGACGATCTGCACTTCCAGCAGGCAACACCTTGCCTCCTGCCCCTCTCCCGCGCGGGAAGAAGGCAGACTCTTGCGGGCGCGGTACTGCTGGCCGGCGAGGACTTCGAGGCTGAGATTCAGGCCGGGGAACTCGGGATATCGGGTCTCCAACAGCTCCACGATGCGCAACGCCTGGGCGTTGTGGCAAAAGCCGCCGACCGATTTCAGGCAGTCGTCGAGCACATCTTCACCCGCGTGGCCAAACGGCGGATGCCCAAGGTCGTGAATCAGAGCAAGCGTTTCGATCAGGTCTTCGTTCAGCGCGAGCGATCGGCCCAGCGTGCGGGCGACGCTGGCGACTTCATGCGTGTGAGTGAGGCGAGTGCGGTGATAGTCACCCATTTCACCCGTGAAAACTTGCGTCTTCGCGCTCAGTCGCCGATAGGCCGCGCTGTGGACAACGCGGTCGCGGTCGCGCTGAAATGGTCCGCGATAGGGGTGCGGCGGCTCGGGATGCCTGCGGCCCGCCGTTTGCGAGCTGTGCATCGCAAAGGTGGCGAGAAGCTGTGCTTCCCGTTCAGCGAAAGCGGTCGGAAGTTTCAAGGTCGTGGATTGCACACGGAAGCACCTCGGGCCCAGCGGGCACTCCGGGCGCGGTTAAATCAGGCCTGGCCCACGTCGCGAAGCAACTGCCAAAGGGCGTCGAGTGATTGCGGAATGACTTCCACGCCTGCCAGAACGCTCATGAAGTTGGTGTCCCCCGACCAACGCGGGACAATGTGCCAGTGAAGGTGGCCCGGCAAGCCGGCGCCGGCGGCCAGGCCGAGGTTCAATCCGATGTTAAAGCCCTCGGCACTCATTCGTCGTTCGAGTCGGTCGACGAAGTCAGTGATCATCGTATGCACGTCGGCCGCTTCGCCCGGAGTCAGGTCAACAAGCCGAGCTTTATGCAAAAGTGGCGCCACCAGTAAGTGCCCGTTGTTGTAGGGAAACCGATTGAGGACGACGAGCGAGTATTCCGAGCGGTGAGCAACCAAATTCTGCCGATCGGGCATTACGCCATCCGGCAGTCTGGCCGCCACGGCGCGGCAAATAAAGCAATCGGCATCGGCTCCTGGCAGATATTGGTAGTCAAACCTGGCTGATGGCAAAGCGTCCGCATCTTGCTTGATGTACGCTAACCGCCAGGGAGCCCAAAGCTGTTCGTGAAGCACGGTGAATTCCGCGAAAGGCCTCGAGTCGATTTGATTGAAGTCTATACCGCTACAATACTTGTGGCAACATGGGTTCCGCCTTGCGTCAACGGCAGGGCCAGCGAGCACTCTGGGCTATCCTGAAAAGACAGGATCCCCCAAGACCCGCGTGTCCAGCAATCGTTCGCGAATCAGCTGAACCAGTGGCAAAAGGAGTTGGGCAGACCGCGTATCCAGCGCCACTGCGTGGAGCGATGCAGGGACAAGCCGCTGCGGCGAATTATGTCTTCTTCGCGGTAGTACGGTCAGTGGTCCGCGAAGCGGCTCACGGCCAGGCAGGCCAACAAGGAATTCCCGTATCCTCTCAGACGCTAGCTGCGGCGCGGATGAGGGTGGCGAGACGTGTTCTTCCGTCTGGCCGAACAGTTCCGCCGACCGTTGCGTTGCTGAGAACTCGGCTTACCGGAGTCGCGCGGCCGACAAACCGGTGGGCTTACCTTGAAGGTGGAGTACGTAAGCTCCACTCTCGCCGCCACGCCCGACCCCGCAAGGAACCCCATCACATGCAGCCACGACAACTCGACGCCAACCATCGCCGCCACGACGAGCCGCTGACGGTGCGCCCGGCCGCGTGGTGCCTGCGAGCGCCCCGGACTACGCTTATTTAAGGACTAGGCAGGCGACGCTTTGATAAAGTCGCACTCCGGCGGCTTTTGGCCGTTGTGTTGGTGATTGCAGCGGGCAAGTTGATTCTTACATGAACGCCTTCGTCGCCCTTAGCCGCTCCCATTACCAGCGTCCATGGCGGCTATCGCTGGGGCACTTGCTCCAGCAAACTTTGCCGGAGGCGCTCCTCGCTGACGAATACCAGCCCCACGTCATGCATCGCCGGTTGAGGCCGGCTCGGCTGTTGAGCCATCGTGAAACAATCGCTACGAGGTGGCTAGGAACGCTTCGCCGGCCCAAATTTCGTCGGCGACGTCTTCGCCGAGAATCTGCAGCAGATCATCAGTCGATTCCGAATTCCTGCGGTGATCAGTGAGGAACGGCCCCTCGTCGTCCGTCGCGAAATTATCCATTTCGCTTATAGCCGCATCCAAGGCTTTCGTATCAATAACCTTTCGCCTCACGCCATCGAGTTCATTCCGCAGAGAGATTTCCGAGGAAATCGCTCGTTGCGCGGGGAACGATCGTGAAGACGCGGCTTCCCCCTGACGGTCACGTCCGGAAAATTGGCCAATGTACGGAAGAAATTTGAGCGACTCGGCACCTGTGCTACCGGTCACATTGTAGTTGCCAGACGCTAATTGCAGCCCGCCTTTCACGTTGCTAGCCCTTGGAACTTGTCGGACCGTATTTCCAATGAAGTCGAATGGGTTAGGCACATTTGTAATCTGTCCGGCAGGCGGCAAGACAGGTGGGTCAGCAATGCCTTGTGGGTTCGTGTTGCCAGCGGAAAGTGGAAAGCTCGTGGTCGCCGATTTCGAACCAGAAGTAAGGCTGGCAGCGCTATTGTACTGATAGATCCGATCGGTTCCGTTATCGACGATCCATAAGTTGCTAACATTGGAAGGATCGAGCGTAATCCCGGTCGGGCTGGTATTCGCAGCGTCCATCGTCCAACTGCCCTGCAACGTGCCAGCAACATTGTACTTAAACACTTTGTCGCCTGTGGTGGCGTCATTAACGATCCACACGTAAACGCCGTCGGTCACTGCGTCTTTCGGATTCAGGTTGTTGGCGTTCAGGTTAAAGCTGCTCGCCGCACTTTGGCTGCCGGATAGGCGGCTGGCACCGTATCCGCTGGTGGAACCACTGAACCTGAATACTTTTTCGGTCGTGGTATTGCCGGCGCTTGCATTGCCATCTGATGTGACGATCCAAATGTCGGTTCCATTCGTCGTGATGCCTTCCGGCGTAGCCCCTGCGGGTAGCGTCGCGGTCCACGAGCCCAACAGTAGACCGCTGTTGTTGTAAACATAGACCTTGCTATTGGCGTCCACGACCCAGACTTTGTCGCCCACCGCAGTGGTGGAAACGCCGCGCGGCGCCGTATTGCCGGCGTTGAGTGCGTAATTCTCATCCGCACTACCGCCCGTCGCGTATTCATAGGTCCGATCAGGAGTGCCGGACGAAGTCGAGTCGTTGACGACGAAGAACTTGGTACTGCTCGGCGTGCATACTGTCAAATTGGCAATCTTGAAATAATCCTCGGGTGTCGTATCCGTCGTTTGAGCGGCGATGACCAATACGTTACCGATCACTCCACCTGCATTGATGTCAGCCGTTCGTGAGGTAGTGAGAGTGGTGGTGTTGTCTTCCATGAAACCCAGGCTATTCAGGACCGTGTCGCTTAGCGTCAGATGATTGGTGTAGGGATCATTTTTTGTTCCAATCCACACGCTGATGTCGCTGTCGCCACCCACATAGCCCAATAAGGCCTTGTCCACGACGACCGGTTGCGAGAACTCAAACAGCACGTAGTTATCGCGACCTCCGACGTTATCGACTGTGTGAGTATCGCCCGAACCATTCTCGCTGCCGTCGGTCACACCCAGTCCGCTCGAGTAGCTGCCTAAGTAGGC
>SXHT01000059.1 GCA_005773095.1 Planctomycetaceae bacterium | reverse complement strand
TGAGCAGCGTGCGACCGCAACCAGCAGCCGCGCGATCCCCGCGCGAACTGCGGACGGGCCACCCGTGGCGACAACTGCACAAGACGACCCTGACGAGCTCCTGGCTTGAACCGGAGAAGGCGGCAACCGACTGCCACGGAGTGTTGACTTGAAGGAGCCATCTTTTGCCCCCCGCCGTGGCTCCGAATTCTCGTCCCGCGTTAGGAAGAGAGGATCAGAGATGGGCGCTGTAGTCAATCTCCGAATCTACCAGACGCTGTGTAGATGTCAAGCAGTTGTCCAACGGCGTTCAGGGCAACTGCAAAGCCCATTTTCCGTTGGTTTGATGAGGCGTTTCAGGGCTCAGAATGCCTCGGCGCCTCATTCTGAGAAAACCCGGCACGGAAAATCTGTATCACGAGCGGTCGCGTTGACGAGTTTTGGCACGCCCGGCTGAGGCTGCCACGGTTTCTAAATGGGTCGCTTTTGACTTGTCCGACATGTTCACGATTTATTGAAAATCATGCCGTCGCAGCCCGGCGACCAGTCACCGCGTGTCGATACGGTCGTTTCTTGCTGGAAAGATACTTGATTTGCAGTCCTGTCGCATTATCATGCTGGCCGTTGAGATTTGCCGCCTGCATAACGACAAATCTGATGCTGATGACTTCCGCAGCGACAGCCGACCGCAAATCGTTCTTATTCGAGCGCTCGCCGTTGTTGCAGTATCCGTCATGGAGCGACACCCCCCGGGCACGTAGCTCAACTATCCTCGCGAGGCCAATCATGTGTCGCATCAACGCCCTCCGCAGCGCTTCGGTTTTGGCTCTCGTTTCGGCGCTCGCATCGTCCGCTGAGGCAGCCACTGTTCGCGTTCGAGGCAACCAGACTTCACGAGTGATCGCCAGCGGAGACACGACTTCGGGTGAGCGTCTGGGCCAGGACGTCACCGAGCACCCCGGTAGCACGGGCTTAGTCGCGGCCTCGCCTGCCGGCGCACTGCTGTCGCAAGATCTGTCCGCCGCTGCGCCAGGTTCCGGTGCGGAGCTGCATCTACTAGGTAGCGCGCACCTCGGCTCGCTGGCGATCACCGGCTCGGCCACGGCTTTCGCAGCACCGCCACAGGGCGTCACTGCTCATGCAAGCGGCGGCATCGCCGCCGAATGGCGCGCCGAGTTGACGATCTTTGGTGGCCCCGGCTTGCCCACCGGTTCAACCGTCGACATGCTGGCCACGGTCGAGGTGCATGCCGATGGATCGTTGAATTCCGGCACTAATTCTCTCCGCGCGAATTTCAACTTCCCCAACCTCGGCCCCAATTTCGGACTCGCTTGCAACGACTTTAACGCCAGCTGTAACGGCAGCGAGACGATCGCCCTGCGCGGACGCGTCGGTGCGACCTATGCTTTGAGTGGCGACATGTCTCTGGTCATTCTCACTGCCGCCTCGGCAAGCCAGGGGGTCAACGACGGGCATTCGAGCGTCAATGCTGGCAATACGTCTCGGCTATACCTTGACGTGTTGACCCCCGGTGCGAGTTATCTGTTCGACGACGGCAGCGTGTTGCCAACGACCATTCCCGAACCGGCTAGCCTCGCGCTGGTGGGACTGGGGCTGGCATTTCTCGGTCTGTTCAATCGCGGTAGAATTGCGGCCAGGGCGTAGCTCCAGTTCGCGAGTCGGGTGGCGAAATGTTGCAGGTGTTTACGCGGATGCGGCCGCGAAACTTCCTGCTGCTTCGCAGTCCTTGATACTTACTGACGCAACATTGAATGTCGAGTTGCCGACGAACAGCACATCGAGACACGTTCGTTTGCCGGGGCGTTTCTTTGACGGACAGGCACGCTGCGAGTCCGACCGAGCGCGGAGATGAGTTTCCACGGCTCCGTAGATGTGCCGAAAAGCTACCGCATCGATGAGTTTAGAAACGCGCTGCGAGCTATTTCTATAACGGTGGATTGATGACCAGTGTCATGCGTTGATGAGTTTTCATACTCGCAATGCTGTTTGATTTCGGCGCAGAGGTGCGTCGTCGGCAAGTTTTGTACCGAGCATGGCCACAGCGAACACCGCCACCTGTGAGCGTGCCGCAGGCGGCGGATTGTTCGAAGAAACCAAGAACGACGTCCAGTCCGAAATCGACAACGCGGATGGCAATGTCTACACGGAGGCGAGCACCAGGAGCAACTCATCATCCAGCGAGTCATCCCATCCGGTCGAGCCATCGTCGCCGCGAGCCGCCAAGGCGCTGTCTGCCGCTTTGCTCGATAGTCGGCGGGACGGCGTAGTGGCCAACAGCAAGCTGTTGCTCTGTGGCTGGCTTGCGGTCAACGCAAGCGCGACTGGCTGCGTGAGCTTGGCCACGAAGAAGTCGCTGCCACCGGCACTGGTCAGGTTGTACGTGCCGGCACCCGGGTCGAAGTCGACCGTGCCGGTGAAGCTTCCGGCAACGTAGATGTTCCCGGCTGCGTCGACGCCGATGCCCCTTGCCCGGTCGGCACCGGTGCCAGCCATCTGGCCGGCCCAGACAAAATTACCGCTCGTGTCGAGATTCCAGACGAAGGCGTCGTCACCGCCGGCCGACGTTAGGCTGAACGTGCCAGCGCCTGAGTCGAAATCGACAATGCCGGAGGAGAACGTGCCATAGGAGGAGAACGTGCCGGCAACATAAATGCCGCCCTGGCCATCCAAAGTCATGGCCTCAGGGACAGCGAGATACCCATTGCCGCCCACGCTCTGCGTGCTCTTGGCCCACAGGAAATTGCCGCTTGCGTCGAGTGCGCTGATGTAGGCGCCACGATTCCAAACGCCGCTGGCACTGACGCCCGCATCCAGGGTGTATTTCTGCGACTTCGCTGTGCCGGGATCGAAGTCGTTAGTGAGAGAGTACGAGCCCGTACTATAGACGTTCCCGCTTCCATCGACAGTGATATCAGACGGCCAAATGCCGCTCCCGATGCTTAAACTGACGAAAGTGCGTGCCCAAGTTAGACTGCCGCCAGAGGAGAGTTTCATGACGAACGCATCGCCAGAGAGCTTCGTGGCACCGGCACTGGCATCGAAGTCAACGGTGCCTTGCATTGATCCAGTGGCGTAGACACTGCCTGCGGCATCGACCGTGATCTTGAATCCGCGGACATGGCCTGTAGGGGCAGGTTTACCCTTAGCCGGCGCAGCAGCAGTGGAAGCACCAATCGCCGTGGTCCACTGCACGATGCCCGCTTCGTCCATCTTGGCGATGAATGCATCGAGGGGAAGAGTGGTGGCGGCGCTGCGGGTCTCGACCATCATGTAGACGTTTCCCACGCCATCGACCGCCACGCCGTTGCCCCAGTCGTCGCCCGTGCCGCCGAAGCTTTTGGCCCACACGATGTTGCCGTCGGCATCGAGCTTCGTGACGTATGCATCGTCATCGCCCAAGCTTGTCAGCGTAAAGGAACCAATTTCGGCCGTATTCTCAAACGACCCCACGACATACACGCTTCCATCGCTGCCGGCAGCGATTTCCGGCCCGGAGTTCGCATTATTGCCCCCGAGCCGCTGGGCCCACAGCAAACTGCCGTCAGGGGCGTATTTGGCGGCGAAGGTGTTGCCGGTACCCGATGGAGTGCTGGTCAGTTCGTACGTGCCTGCGCTCGGATCAAAGTCGGTGGTTCCAAAAAACCGGCCAACGACGCACGTGTTGCCCGCGCCATCCAGCGCGAGGTCCCAAACAGACTCGCTGGCGACTCCTCCAACAGCAAAAGCCGATGCAAAATCGACGGCCATCACGCGGCGGTCCTCCAGGTGCTCGAACGCAGGACGCCGGGTACGATTTGAGTGCTTCAGCCGACGAAGGTGATGCGATGACTGCCTGGCTTGGGCTGGTACGTTTGACGGTGTCATTATTTCTCTCCTTGGAATGGTGTTGTGCGTAGCTAGTAGTGAGGGACACAGTTATTCACATTGGCCGACGCCGGCGGCGTCGAGCGGCGATTGCGGCCAGACCGACGGCCGCCAATGCAAAAGTCGAGGGTTCGGGAACTTGCTGGGGAGTGAAAAGTTGGACTTTAAAGCCGCCGTTGTAGTTGCCGTACGCGAGCTGCCCAAGATCGTTCTGGAAGAGTGAGAAGTTTTGCCCCGAAGCCACGCGTATCAATCCCGTGGCATTGTGCAGCCAGACCCACGAGTTATTGCGCTCAGTGATACCAGGTCCCGAGACGGCGCCTATGAACGCAAGGTTCCCATTCGCATTCAGATTTAGGTCCCCAAAAAAAGCCGCATTCGTAGAAGCCGCGTTATGGAAAACCAATCCTTGAGCGCCGGGGACTTGGTCCCCTTCGCGAACCACGAGCGACAAGTTGCCGGGAGTTCCAAGAAATATTGCAGTGTCATTGAGATCGGTTACTCCCGGGCCGGCGAGAGCCGTGCCCATTGCTATTTGTCCCGAGGCATTAACCAATCCGAAAACCAATCCGAAGTCCTCTCCGGAAAACACTACGCCCTCGGGCAAGCCTGGGGCCTGGTCCCCCTTACGAGCGACCAAGGTCACGCTTCCCGGCCCGACGTTCTTCGGCAGAGCGATCAGCTCGCCAGGCCGAGCGAGCCACGGAATGTAATCGTTAGGTTGAACCAGATTACTGCCGAGCACGTTACCTCTGAACCGAACCTGACCTGATTCGGTCAGGCCATCAACGTAAAACCCTTCGAATGCGCCGCCGGGAAATCCGGGCGGCTGCTGGCCGGTACGGGCGATTGTCACCGTGGTGCCTTGCGCAACGGCTTCGGGAGCGTGAGCGAAGGTAAAGAGTAAGGCCGTCGCCAGAGACGCCGTAAATGCCGATCGCGATGTGAATTTTGCGGACATGCTCGTCAATCTTCCGTATCTTGGGTTGTGTGTTTGATTGAGTATCGTTCGTTATCTCGCTGGCGGGACCTATGAGCGGAACCAGGATTTCATGGGGGATATTCCTTCTAGGTTGGGGTCTGCGGTATTGTGCCTAACCCGCGTGAATTCGAACGGTGCGCTGCCCGCGCCAAATTGATCGCTAATTGTCTAGCCGCAGCCGGCCAGAAATGGTCACCGTCTTTTTTTGGGGAGAAGCCATAATCGCACCTCGGGTCCCCCCTTCACCCAGGCGAGACCACCATTTTTGGTGTAAAATCCTGCTATCCGCAGAAAAAACGGTGACCGATGGGCGCCCGCTGCGGCTAATCAGTGGGAGGCTGCGCGATGGATGGTTCCCGTGTTGCAGAAAGCGAGCTGCTGTTGCGGCGGGCCGGCGACGGCGGCGCTCAGGCCGGGGCGGAGCTGTTGGTTCGCTATCGCAGTCGGTTGCGGCGGATGATCGCGCTGCGATTGGATAAGCGGATGGCAGCCCGCGTCGACGCCTCCGACATCGTGCAGGACGCAATTAACAACGCGTTGGCCCGGCTGCCGGAGTATTTCGCCGACCCGCAGATTGCATTATATCCCTGGCTGCGGCGGATCGCTTGGGACCGGCTGGTGGACATGAAGCGCATGCACATCGGAGCCGAGCGACGCTCCGTCCTGATGGAACACGCTTGGACGCCGAACTTGAACGACGAATCGGTGGCCGAGCTGGCCCACAGCATCGCGGCTAGCAGCATCGGCCCATGCCGACGGGCGATGCGGACGGAGATGCAGGCGCGCGTGCAGGCGGCCCTGTTGGAGCTAAAACCGCACGATCGAGAGATCCTGGTGCTGCGGTATTTGGAGCAACTGGACGTCGAGGAGATTGCCGGCGTGTTGGGCATCAGTCAAACTGCCGTTACGTCTCGTCACTTACGGGCCTTGCAGCGAGTCCGACGCTTGCTAGGCAACGAACTTGGAGGTGAGTAGGCATGAAATCTGTTCTCACTTCTCTGGACATCTCTCAGCCGGCGAACCAAAAACTTGAGCAACTCGTCGAGGTTGCCGCTCAGCGGCTTCAGAACGGCGAGGCGGTCGAGATCGATCAACTCGTTGCTGCACATCCCGAGTATGCGGACGAGCTGCGCGAGTTGTTGCCAGCCGTCGAAATGCTGGCGCGGCTGGGCGACGCGCCGCCGGTACGCACGAACGCTGCCGGAGCATCCAATGGCAAGCCCAGCACATTGTTGCACGAGCAACTGGGTGACTTTCGCCTGATCCGCGAAATCGGCCGTGGTGGCATGGGCGTCGTGTATGAGGCGGAGCAGATGTCGCTCGGGCGACGGGTGGCCTTGAAGGTGTTGCCGTTTGCGGCGGTGCTGGACAACCGGCAGTTGCAGCGGTTCCGGACCGAGGCCCGCGCGGCGGCTTCGCTGCACCATACAAACATCGTGCCGGTGTTTTCGGTCGGCTGCGAGCGCGGCGTGCATTACTACGCCATGCAATTCATCGACGGCCAGAGCCTCGCCGAGGTGGTCCGCGACCTGCGGCTCCTGGCCGGGCTGGAAGTGCCGGCCGAGGCGACCGGCCGCGTCGTGGGCGCCATCACCTCGCAATACGTCGAAGGCCGCTTCGCCCCACCGATCAAGGGATCGCCGGGGAATGACGAATGTCGAAATCCGAATGACGAACCAAATCCGAATGACGAATGTCGAAATCCGAATCTCGAAGCCACGCAAGCCCAGGGAACGCCAAGCAAAGACTCTCCACCCGCCCCAGTCGTCGCCAGGCGTTCCCTGGGTCGAGGGAATGACGACCACCTAAATCCGAATGACGAAGCCACGCCGATCCAGGGAACGCCTGTCCGCGACCCCTCTGACATCGACGTCCCTGCCAGGCGATCCCTGGGCTTGGCGTCGTCGCTCACCAAAGACGAAGCATCGCCAGCACCCTCTCCCCTCAACTCATCACGCATCACTCATCACTCATCACTTCCCCCCGACACGCTCCGCGAGCCGCGGGCATTGCTATCCACGGATCCGGCCACCAACCGCCACGAGCACTTTCGCTCCGTCGCGCGGCTCGGCATCCAGGCGGCCGAGGGGCTGGAACATGCCCACCGAGAGGGCGTGCTGCACCGCGACATCAAGCCGGCCAATCTGCTTCTGGACGCCAAGGGCAACCTCTGGATCACCGACTTCGGCCTGGCGCGGATCGGCGCCGACTCGGGCATGACGATGACCGGCGACATTGTCGGCACGCTCCGCTACATGAGTCCCGAGCAGGTCATGGCCAAGCGCGTGACGATCGCCGAGCGCAGCGACATCTATTCGCTCGGCGTCACGCTCTACGAGCTATTGACCCTGCACCCGGCCACCTCCGGCCAAGACCGCGAGGCCGTGTTGAAGCAGATCGCCTTCGGCGAGCCGACCCGCCCGCGGCGCCTCAACAAGGCCATCCCCGCCGACCTGGAAACCGTCCTCCTCAAGGCCATCACCAAGGACCCGGCAGAGCGCTACGCAACCGCGCAGGCCCTGGCCGACGACCTGCGTAGCTACTTGGACGACCGCCCCATCGCCGCGAAGCGCCCCGGACCGCTCAAGCGCACGGTCAAATGGGTGCGGCGGCACAAACTGGCCACGGGCGGCCTGACGATCATCGCCGCCTGTCTCCTGGCTGCGGTGGGCTTCGCCGTACTCGCGCACGACCGCGGTGCGCAAGCGCGCCAAGCCCTGATCGATTTCCACACCGAGCGCGGGCTCCGTTACAGTTACGGCCAACTGCCAGACTACCCACCTTTCGTCGGCGAGTCCACGGGGAACGAGCACGAGCCTGGATTGACCGTCAGCCAAGACCAAAGGTACGCCCTCGCCATTGCAGCGTTTTCGTCCGCCTTGAAACTCGATCCACGTTCGGCCAAGCTCTATCTCTACCGCGGCAGCGCCTATCATCGCTGGGGCCGGCACGAAGAGGCCCTGGCCAACCTCCACCAGTCGCTTGCGCTTCAGCCGCGTAACAATCCCGCGCCGCATGATCTGATCGGGCAGATCGAACGCGCGCGCGGCAACACGGCCGAAGCGGACCGCCACGCGGCGCTGGGCCTACAGGAACGGCCCCAGACGATCGAGGAGATGGTCACCCAGGCGCGGGCCCTGGGGGGCGAGCAGGGCGTTCGCCTCATGGACCAGGTCATCAAACGCGAACCGTACGAGCCACGGCACTATCGGGTTCGTGGCGAGTTGTTGATGGACGTCCCAAAGGCACACAGCGATCTGGAACTGATCGACCGAGCCTTGGCGGACCTCGACACAGCCTATCGGGGTCTCCCCCAGGATAAGGGCCTCTTTTTCTTTCTCTGTAACATGCTGCGGGGGCGGTCGGAGCACTGCCAGAAGTTGGGGATCGACCGCGGCCAAACGGTCGCAAGACTTAAGCAGTTGCTGATTGCCCCTTGGCCATTCGAACTGAGCGACAACCACCGCTACATTGAGCTGGGGCTTTGCCGTCAACAAACAGGCGACTTCGCTGGGGCGATCGACGTCTACACCAACTGGATCGCGATTCACCCCAATGATGCGTTCCCTTACCACCAACGCGGTTGGTGCTACCAGCAGCTCGGCAACCGCCTCCAGGCAATCGCGGACTATACCAGGGCCATTGAGTTGGAACCAACCAATGCTTTTATGGGGTTGAATAATCGTGCTCAAAACTACATCGCCGTCGCCGAGTTCAGCAAGGCCCTCGCCGACATCGACCAGGCCCTGACACTTGTCGCCGCCTACTGCCAGGCGCACCAACTCGAGCCTAACCACTGGCGGGCCAGTTGTCATACT
Organism: Planctomycetaceae bacterium; assembly: GCA_005773095.1. Lineage (GTDB taxonomy): Bacteria > Planctomycetota > Planctomycetia > Pirellulales > PALSA-1355 > SXHT01. The sequence goes on along the minus strand of SXHT01000059.1, from coordinate 3,831 downwards.
CTCCGTGGGAACGCTTTACGAGGGTTGAAGCGGTCCGAGGAGGCAATCGCCGCTTTCACGGCTGCCATCGATCTGGAGCCCAAGAACCCAAAGTACTACGGCTATCGCGGCGGTCACTATTCCTACTCCAGACAGTTCGAGCTCGCTGTGACTGACTACAGCAAGGCGATTGAACTGGCGCCCCAGGATGCGGGCCTGCACAGCAACCGCGCGTGTTGCTACTGGAGCATGAACCAGTTGGACCTGGCATTGGTCGACCTGAACAGGGCGCTTGAACTAGAGCCCGACATGGTCGAAGCGTACAACAACCGCGCGGCTGTCCATGGTTCATTAGGTCACTTCGCTGAGGCCGTGGCGGATTTCGAAAAGACACTGGCATTGAGGCCCGGTAATCCTGCTGCACAGCTCAATTACGCCGCACTGCTCGTCACCTGCGCGGATCGCCGTTTTTGGGATCCGACCCGCGCCGCCGAACTGGCCCAACAGGAGCTCGACGGTTTCGACCCCAAGCTGATCCACACAGCCGACGGAGGACATCGGGCCGTCGGCGGCTGGACCTGGCTGGGGATCGCCCGCTATCGCCTGGGGCAGTACGAGGCGGCGCTTGCGGCGCTCGACAAGGCTTTGGAGATGCGGACCGAGCGAGGAGACGAACAGGGGCCATCTGTCAGCATCCTGTTTTTCCAGGCCATGACCCGCTGGCAGCTTGGCGACCAGGCCGCCGCGACGAAGTGGTATGCCGACGCCGTGGCCGCCATGAGCGCCACCAAGTCCCGGGAAGATCTCCATCGCCACCGCGCCGAGGCAGCGGAGTTGATGGGCCTGGAAATCCCAGCCGCCGAAGAGAAACCGGCCACGGATGAAAAACCAACAACGGATCAAAGCCCGTAAATCGTAGCCCCAACGGGGCGGCCGAAACCGAAGCGTACGCGATCGCGAAACCAATCATGTTCGATTCACCACCCACAACGCGCATGCAATCGGTCGCCCCATTGGGGCTACGAAAACACTCGCGTCGCCGGCCAGTTCTGGCACACGCACATTTTGTGCAACCCGTTTTACACGCTCTACGCAACGCATCCGCACAAGGACCGGCTGACGATTCTGTCCGTCTTGCAAAACACGAGCGACTTGCGGTTCCAGTTCGACGCGGCGGTGGCTGGAAACCTGGGAGCTGCCCCGTATCTGGCAGGACTGCGTGACGGAGTTGGGGGACTGCACGCTCTCCTCCGTGGAGTTGAAGACGCTTCTCGACGCGTGGTTCGGCGAGGGCCGCCAGTCGCAGACGCGACTCGACATCGAGCAGGCGGCGGCGATCGTCCACTACCGGCAACCAACCGAGGTGCCGGTGGTGTCGACACTGGTCTGCGACGACGCCGGGCAATTCAAGTGGCTCACTGACCACTTGGCGTTGTGCTGGATTCATGAAGGCCGCATAGCGCACGGCTGTCGCCGGTGGCGGCCCATCACGCCGAGCAGGCGGCGGCGTTCACGGATCGCTTCTGGGACTACTACGCGACGATGCAGCGCTATCGCGACGGTCCGAGTCCGGTGGAGGCGAATCGCTTACGCCAGGAATTCGAAACGCTGTTTTCGACAGGCACGGGCTACGACGCCTTGGATGCCCGGATCGCGAAGACGAAGTCGAAGCAGAGCGAACTGCTGACGGTCTTATCGCGCCCGGAGGTGCCGCTGCACAATAACGCCTCGGAATTGGGGGCCCGGGTTGGTGCGCGTCGTCGGGACGTGAGCTTGCACAGCAAGAGCGTGCGTGGCGCGCGGGGGATGGACATCTTCACGACGATGGTTCAAACCTGCAAATAGCTAGGGGTCAGCGCGTATGCGTACCTGCGCGACCGACTCGCCAATGCAAACCAACTACCCCGCCTCGCCACCCTCATCCGCGACGCAGCTAGCGTTTGAGAGGATACCGGGATCGCAACCTCTGCGAGAACTTTGCCTGGCTGAACCGCTATTTGTTATCCCTGCTCAAGCAACATCCCAGCAAAAACAGCATCGTCGGCAAACGCCGCGGCTGCGCCTCGAAAGACGACTTCCTGCTGGAAGTCCTTGCAGGAACAGCCCCTTAGTTGCCGCTGGCCCTGGATCCTTCATTTGTTCAAGGGATTAGCTGGTGGCTGGACTTTCGGCCAGCACACCCCACCCGAGTTGGTCAATCCCTCGGTCCTTCAAACTCCCCACCTTCGATCGCCGCACCATCTAATCCTTCATATGTTGGGCGATGGACGTTATGCTCTGCGGGTCCGAATCGCAATGGCCACGCCGACCGCCGCAACGACGGCAACTAGAACCACGGCTATCGCAATCAGCATTTGCGACGGCGGCCAAACCTGGACGCCGCCAACGTTTATGTTTATGTAGGTATCATGCACGAACGTATCCATCGTGTTTGTCTCAACAAGTCGAACGATCTATGTCATTTTGTCGTAAGTAGCCGATCTTTGACGCGAACCCAGCTGTCATCATTGACCGCCAAATCATGGTGCTCCCATCGGCCTTTCTTGGCTTTAAAATGGCAACGAATCCAAGGCAATCCGTCGTCGTCAATACGGTTTAGGCGACTGGCCTCTCATCTGACCAAATCTCAATAGCCTGAAACAAGTCATCGGCGTGAAGCTCGCTGTCAACGAGGCTGGCTCTTGTTTCTGCGATGTGACGCAGCAACTCGACAACAACGCGCCTCTGTTTCGGCGTGCAGGCCACCCATAGCTTGTTCTGGTGTCCGTCGTAGCACAAATGCCAAAGAAACTGTCCGCCATACCAGCCGTGCGCGTAATCCGGCTCGGCAAGCGCGAGACGAGCGAGGGCTGGCAAATAGTAGGCGAAGCCCTCTGGCGAAATGAAACAAATAGGATCCCAGCCCGGATTGCCAACGTCCTCGATTCGGAGTGTGTGAATATCGCGAGAGCGCAACAACTCGTCGTGCTCGGCGCACTCCTCGCAATGCGTGAAATCCGTGAAATGCTCCGGGCGTCGGCAATCTGCGAACGCCTGCTGGACTCTCTGGAGAATGTCGTCATCGGATGTCACGGTGCGAAGTCGCCTAACGTTAAGGTTTCTATCCTGGCTGCGAGCGCAAGGGGGTTTCGTTGCCGTTGGACGCTTTCGCTCGCAGCCGGGATAGAAACCCGTTGAACTTAACCGCACACGGGACGCTGCTAGGGGGTTTGATCAACGGCCGTCGGCGGAACCGCTGAGATTGTAGCCGCTCGGCGCAACGCACAACAATCGTTTTTCGGATCGTGCCGACGAACACTCGCCAACAGCGGCTGGGCCACAAGTCCGCTCGACTCGGTGGTAGCGACGAGAGCAGGGAACATTCAGGCGGTGCGCGGATCGTGAGCGATCGGCCTATTCGCGGTTCGTTAGGCCGTTTTCTGCCAATCTGGCACCAAAGCACCCATCCGGGCCGAAAACGGTTCGCGAGGATCGACGGAGACGAGCGAGGACGGGGCGGATCGATACTTGGACCTGCCCAGCAGAGACTACTTGAACCGCTTCCTGTACCGGCACATCATGGCGACGGCTAGCATCGCCAGTGCAAGCGACGAGGGCTCGGGGACCGCAGCCGCCGACAAACTACTTCCCGCCAGCGTCAGGGGCGGCGTGCCTTGTCCCCAATCGGCCAAGAGAATGTTCAGGTCGTCTTGACCCACGAAACCATCGCCACTGGGGTCCCCCATCGTAAAGCTGCCGGGCGTTACATTCGTACCCCATTTGCTCAAGATGAAATTCAAGTCGTCCTGACCAACGAACCCGTCACCGTTCAGATCACCCGGAAGAGAAATGAGCTCGGGAACCACGCTGATC
>SXHT01000058.1 GCA_005773095.1 Planctomycetaceae bacterium | reverse complement strand
TCCGCATCAAACCTTCCAGTAACGACTCCGGACGCGGCGGGCAGCCCGGCACGTACACATCAACCGGCACCACCAGGTCAACACCTTTCACGACGTGATAACCCCATTTGAAATAGGGGCCGCCGCCGACCGTGCACGCGCCCATGGCGATCACGTATTTTGGATCGGGCAGCATGTTGTAGAGCCGGCGCACGCGACTGGCCATTTTGTACGTTACGGTGCCGGCCACGATCATCAAGTCGGCCTGCCGTGGGCTGGCACGAAACGCGCCTGCGCCGAAGCGATCCATGTCAAAGCGGCTCGCTCCGGCCGCCATCATCTCAATCGCGCAGCAGGCCAGGCCGAACGTCATTGGCCATACGCTCGATTGGCGCGCCCAGTTAATGGCCTGTTCAATCGTGGTCGTGACCAAGTTCTCCTCAAAGCGGCCCTCGATCCAGGGTTTCGGAGGTCCGGTCGGTAACGTGTTTGGTTGCACCATGATCAGATCCGTTTCCTTGCGGGCCGAGAGGAGCTGGTAAACACCTCAGTCTATCGGCGGGCTGGTATGTTTTCGAGGGTCAATCAATTGGTCTCAAATCGACAACAGGCGGCGCCGTCCAGCCGGCAATCGGTCAGCCGGACTTTTTCTCCGAGTAGTTCTGAAAACATCATTTTCTCCAGCGAGCAAATGCCGCGGTCTTGTTCGGCGAGTTGCGGATAAGGACACGCAAGGGCGGTGAGCACCGGCAACCGGCCGATCTGCTCGACCACAAACGGGACATTCCGATCCGCAAACATAGCCGAGACGCTGTTCATCCGCTCCTCGGTGGAACTGCCATGAACCTTGTCGGCGTACATCGCCGCCATCCGACTCGATAGCCGCTGCAACAGCCCCCGTCGAACTTCCGCATCCTTGATCTCACGAATCTCATGCCAAAGGGCAATCGCCAAATCCACAAAGTTGGCTCCCGTCTGCCGCCGGCCTTTCTCCGTCAAGGTGTAACGATGACTCGGCCGACCGCGCCTTTGCTTCTCGGCACCCCGTTCGATCATGCCCTGCGCCATCAGTCGTACGAGCCGCTGCCGCACCGCCGTGGCGGTAACTTGTGTTAGCTCGGCTAGCCGCAAAACGCTCAGCGGACCCAACTTACGCAATAAGTCGAGGATCCCCACATCGGATGTGCCCACGGTTGTTTCAGACATAAGAGTTTACTTGGAAACAGTTGCGTCATCAGTAATCGTATTCATTTTCGCATATTTGACAAGTGATTATTTCTAAAAGGCTGAAACTCGCACAGAATATGGGTCTTTGGCAGCCATCCCCAAATCCCCCGCACTCCCCGGACCCCGCCCGCGCAAGGGAGAGAGGGAGACATCCGATGGGTGGGCTGATGTTGCCCTGGATTGCTGGTTTCGTCACACTTCCGCCTCCTATGGCACTCGCAGTGCGGAACTCGCAGCGCGGAATGATGATAGGGCGCTGGGCGCATGCGCTGGTGCTATCGGCATTCGCGGCCATCAGCGGCTGCCTCGGAGGTCCGGCGTACGCTCCGCCCGGCACGCCGGTCGCTCAGCCGATGCCGGGCCCCCCGATGGAAACGTTTCCGCAGGTCCCTCTTCAGAACAATCCCGTCTTCATCCCGGTTCAAAATCATGATTTACTCTGGGATCAGATCGTCGACGTGGTAGACGATTATTTTGAGATCGAGCGGGAGGAACGCGTGCGGCTGGTCGGAGACATTCTGACCGAAGGACGATTAGAGACGTTTCCGCGCGGATCCTCGACGGTCCTAGAGCCGTGGAACAGAGACTCGGTGACGAGATACGAGCGTTGGGAAGCCACATTGCAATCGACGCGACGACGGGGCACGCTGCGCGTGATTCCGACCGAAGGTGGCTTCCTGGTCGACGTCGTGGTGGTCAAAGAATTGGAAGACGTGGCAAAACCGGACGCGGTCTTTGCTGGCGATGAGAGTCTGCGCAACGACAATTCGATTCGCCGCTTTAGCAACAATCTCAAGAGCAGTGCTGAATCGCTCGGCTGGATTCCCAAGGGTCGTGACTTGGCATTGGAGCAAGAAATCATTTTGCAATTACAGTCGCGGTTTACCGCACCGATGGCTCCACAAGTGCCGGTATTCATGGGGGAGAACCCGCCGGCGCAGCCTGTTCCCACCGCTCAGTGGAAGCCCAGCGGCAGCACGTCACCGCGCTGATCGTGCGCGTTAGAAATCGAGGCTCTCGCGCGCACTAGGAGCCGCCAATTACTCTGATTCGGCGGCGAAGCGGCTTTAATAAGGGTTGGCGAGCAGCCGGCGTTCACCTGGCAATAGCGATTCCTTCATCAGATTCGCGGTGTCGATGGCATCTGCGGTGTGTTCAAGACCGAGCTGATGACCAAGTTCGTGCATGATCGCCGTCAACAAGTCCATCTGCTCAGCAATCGCGCTGGGTTTACGTGCCCGCATCACGTCGTTGGCCAGCCGTTCAAACTCTTCGTTCTCAGACGGAGTCGGATCGACGAACCAGCCGTAACCGCCCGCGTCGGCGTCGAGCCATACGGAGTCGTTCGCCGCCATGCCGAGGGAGTCGCCCGGCAGGTCGGCAACATGCCACTGCACGTCGGCCAGCCGAGTGGCGAATTCCTGTGCCAAGCCAACATAGGACCAGCGCGCGATCGCCTCTTGGACAAATGACGGCAGGACGACAGGATCCAGGGAAACGGCGTTGCCTGCGGATCGCTGGTTGACCGCGGCCGCCAATCCCGCGCCGACTACGATGGTGAGATTTGTCGCGTTATAGACGGGCACGGCGACCAGCCCAGCCGGCAGGCCGGTTACATTGACCGTGCCGAAGGTCCCGCTGACCGCGGCGTAGGTCAATACCTGGAAGGTGTCGCCCGCGGTGGGGATAAAGCCGCCGGTGAATTGAACGTTGAAGGCGCCTGCCAGATTCGCAGTTCCGACAGCGGTGACCTGGCCAAACTGGCTGGAAGTCGGCCCAGCGATTTCGACAGTGACGATCCCCGCAGCCTCTTGCGGTAAGTTGCCGCCGATGCTCACGACGCTGCCGGCCCCGGCCTTCAGCGTGCCACGGTTGGTCACCAGGTTGTTGATCGTCAGCCATCCGCCGCCCTTGGCTTCAAGCAGGCCCGCATTCGTGACCGGCGAACTGGTGAAGGTGATCGTATTCTGGCCGGTGTCGCCGGGAAACTCCGGCACGAGATCGGCGATGATCGCCCCCTGATTCAGGAGCGGCTGGACGAACGTGGCCGTCACATTGCGGCCTCGCAGCACGACGTCCGGCCCGAAGGTGATGTCGGTCGTCGTTGTCGAGAAGCTTGCGATGGTCTTGGAGCGTGGGCCACCGAAATCCAGCGTGCCGGCGTGGATCACCAGCGGCCGGTTGGGGAATAGCCGGTCAAATCCTAACTTTAAGCTTGGGATGAAGGCTGATCTGGCATTGATGACGCCGTTGAAAGTCACCTCGCCTGCCACCGTGAGCCCGTTGGTCCCGAGTTCGAGATTTCCCTGGACCGTGACGCCTTGGAGTATTCCGCCATTGCCAACGAGGCGAGCACTGGGCGCGACCTGGATCGTGCCGCCCAAAATTATAGCGCCGCCAACAATGTACTGGTCTCCCAGCGTGGTATCAATCACCAGCGTGCTGCCGGTGTTGTCGAGCACCATGTCGTTCATCAGCGTGATCGTGCCGCCCGGGTTGCGGATCGTCCCCAGGTCCGCTGTCTGGATGCGATTGAGGGGAATGCCCTGGCCGAACTCGATTTGGGTTTGACTGGCCTCGATCACGCCCGTGTTGCGCCAGCCCTGGCCGCCCAGACGAAGCGTGGCCCGGTCGGCCAAGATGGTGCCTTCATTGACCGCGTTGTTCACCAAACTGAAGGCGCCCCCCGGGATGATCGCGTTACCCGGGTTGACGCGGACTAAACCACGGTTGATGAAAGGGCCGGCGAAAGTGCCGGCAACGATAATGCCCGTGCCTTGGTCAACCGTAATGGGCGCATAGTTGATGAAGTTTCCGAACAGCGAGCCACCATTATTACCAGGGTCAACTTGGCTGCTGTGGATGGTCACGCTGGCGTCCAATGTGACGGGCCCGCCGCCAACGGCAGACTGGAAGTTGGGATTCCGGAAAGTGGCGCCGGAAATTAACTGGGGGGCGCCCTCGAAGTACATGAGGTTTACCGTGCCCAGAGCGTGGAACGTGACAGTCCCGTTGACCGTCAATCCGTTGACGACCCGGAACTGACCGCGGTTAATCCCCGTACCCCCTATTTCTCCTAGTTCGATGTCGCCGTTGATCGTCACACCATCCAAAAAGCCTCCGCCGCTCCCATTCGAACCAAATCCGAGCCGGGCAGCGGGACCGGCCACATTCAGCGTCCCGCCAACGATCCGGCCGCCTTCCGCGAGGTAATAGGAGCCGGTCTGGGCAGTGAAAGTGAACGTGCGGCCGGTGTTGTCCATCCTGCCCCGAATGAGAATGAACCTGAGTCCGTTGTCATTCTGGCGCACGTTTTCGACGTCGGCGCTGGTGAACCGGCCGTTGAATTCGACATTTGAATTCTTGATCAGGATCGTTCCCGTATTCGACCAAACTTGATTGATACTTGAGAGAGCCCTCATGAACCAGGCAAAGGTGTTGGTCAGATCAATGACGCCGGCGTTGGACCAGGACGTGGTGGTGCTGGACCCCAGTTCGAGCTGAGAAGTAGAGTTTGGGAAGCGCGCGTCCGAGGCCGAAATACGGCCTGTGACCGTGTTGGTCCAGGTCTTGTCGCCCACGACCAGGTAGCCGCCGGCCTTGGCCTCGATAATGCCGTGATTCGTCAGTGATTCCGCGCGCGTGATGATACCGCCGCCGGACACGTCGGCGGAGATCTTGCCGTGGTTGATCAAGTGCAGCTTATTGTCCTGGGCGAAGAAGGATTGCTGGCCGATGACGCCGTTGCCACGGACCACCACATCGCTGCCGAAAGTAACCGTGGCCACTCCCAGCGCCTCCAGGCTCGGGCCAAAAGTGCCTGCCGGCGCCGAAAGCACGAACGTCCCGGAAGTCACCTGCTGCGACCCCTCAAAACCGATTGCGACACCGCTGCTGGGGCCGAGCGTCGCCGTTCCCAGCAGCGCCAGCCCGTTCTTGATTCGCAGTTGCGTGCCGGGCTCGGTGATCGTCAGGTCGGTCAGAATCGTCGCCGCTTCGAGGCGGCTGAATCCGCCAATCGTCAGCCCCTGGCCGCCACTGCCGCGTAGCACGACACCGCTGAGCGTGGCGATATTCGAGGAGACCGAACCCCGCAACGTGAAGGAGTCGTTGACCTGGATTGTCTCACTGACGACCAGCCTGCCTCCGGTGATGCTGAAGGGATTCTCCGAGACGAGGCTGCGAATTTGCACGTCGCCCTGACGGAAGGTGATCGTCGAGTCGCCGGGCATGTCGATCAGGACATCGTCGTCCGTACCAGGCAGGCGGCCGTCATCCCAATTGGCCGGGTCGTCCCAGAAACCACCGGCCGGGTTGATCCATTGAATGGTCGGCTGGCGCACGATGCTGGCAATGCGGAAGCTGGAAATGAGATCGCCCGCACCCAGCGCGTTGCCCGCCCGGTCGGTGACCGAGGGCGCATGAATGACAAGTTGGTAGCTGCCTTCGGACAGCGGTGGGTAGTACAGATCGAGCAGCGAGTTGCTCTGACGAACCTGCACGGACAGCGGCGCGACGACGCCGCCAGGTCCGAGGAGCTCAAAATTGCTGGCCGTTGCCGCGAGTGGGTCGAGGGATTCGGAAAATCGAATCGAAATTCGCCGCCGCGAGACGGGCTGCGTGCTGCCGTCGGGCGGATCGAGCGTCACGATGGTTGGCGGGATCAGGTCAGCTAAGACCTCGATGACGACCGGGTCCGACAGGCGGACGTTGCCTCCGGTATCGGTGGCGCGCACCTGCAGCAAGGCCTCGGTGCCCGTTTGCAGGATCGTGGGCAGCGTCGTCGTGAGATCGTAGGGATAGGAAACGTCGATGCTGACGCGGACGCTATCCACCAGCAGTTCGACGCTGCGCACTTGCACATCGTCCGTGATGCGGGCCGAGAGGGTCACCGTGGATCCTTCCAGCATCTGGATGCCGAGCTTGACGGGGTCCAGATCCGTGTCGAGGCCGCCAAGCGTCACGTCCGGCGGAGTCGTGCCCTGGTCGAAAGCCAGGAAGTTCAGCACCTGCAGCCCGGCTATGCCGTCCGCGATGTAGGCCAGGCCGGACGAAAGCGCCACCGCCAGCCCGTCCCGGGGAAGACCGAACTGGGTGAACAAGGGGGCTGTCCGGGTCGGATCGTCGGCAATGACTACCATCGCTGACCCGTTACCACCAACGGACCCGGAAAAGTCTCGGCCGGCAATAATTCCTAGCCCGGAACCGTTGAGCGCGATGCCCTGGACCTGTCTTGTGCCGCGGTCAGTGTCGGCGAGCAACTGGAGGTTGTCCGGCTGCGACACGTCAACGGTCATGAGGCCGATGGCCCCCTCTCTGACCGCAATCCAGGCGACGCCATCGGCGACGAATAAATCGCCGCCGAAACGCGGAAGACTGAGCGATCCCCGTGCGACCATCCCCAGCCCGGCCAGGTCGATCGCGTGGATCTTGCTCCCAGTGGCAAACGCGTTGATGGCGAAGAGCAGCGACCCCTCGCGGCGCAAGCCGCGTACATCACCATCTCCCAGCGAGAGTGTCTCGACGGGGTCGCCAGAAAAGACATCAAAGCTCTGGATTTCATTCCCCACGGCTACATAGGCCAGGCCGTCAAAGAGTGCCACACGACTGGCATTGATCGGAATGGTTTGCAGCAGAACCGGCCGCGTGGGGTCGGACACATTGATCAGGTGCAGCCCGCCCTGAAAGGTAGCCACGGCGGCGAGTTGCCGCTGCGGATCTACCTCCACGTCGATGCTGGATCCTGGCAAAGTGAGTTCGCTCAGCAGCAGCGGCCGATCGAACTGGGTCACGTCGGCGATTGCCAGCCCGGTCGCAGTGGCCAGGAAGGCAGTCACTCGGCTGATGTCCTGCGTGTCGGCGACCAAGGTGATGTCATTGGCCGACGCGGGACTCGCGAGCCCGAGTGCGGCGACGACGCCCGTGATCGTGGGCCGGTCGTCGATCGGATTGAGCCCTTGGTTGACTTCGGCGAAATCGCTGATACCGTCGCCGTCCGTATCGAGGCTATCCACCGACGTGCCGACGGCGAACTCGACGTCGTCCGGCAGGCCGTCGCCGTCGGTGTCGGGTTGGCTGCTGGCGTGAAACGCGCCGATGTTGAAGTCCGTCCGCTGGCCGGAGGGATTGGTCCTGGCATAGCTGTGAGCAATGAGCCCGCTCACGGGATCGAACGTGGCGATATGGACCAGGGCTTCCGGCCCGAGGAAAAACTCCCAGTTGCCGCCCGCATCACTGCGTGTCCGCAGGACCGTCGGGGCCGGCCTGCCGAGGAGTGTCCCAAGGCCGCCGCGTGTATCTAGAAAGGCCTGCTCCACAGCCACGAAGTCGTTGCCATAATCGAGATTGCCCTCGACGAGGCCGGTGCCGACCAGCGGCTTGCGGATGAGCGGCGAGTGCGGATCGTCGGAGAGAATCTCCAGCACCCCCCGCCGGAACCCGGCCGCGCTGGGCCGGAACTGCATCAGCACTTCATGGGACTCGCCCGGCTGGAGAGTGACTGGATACGGGAATGCGCCCACAAGAAACTCGTTGTCACCCGGCCCGGCCGCCATGCGAACATCGGCGATCGTGACCGGCAAAACGCCATAGTTGGTCAAGATTGCGCCGCGGCTAGGCCTTTCGAGAAACTGACCGACTGCGCTGCCGCCGAAGTTGTTGTTGTTGAGCAGGTCGTCGCGCAATTCCGCCGTGGTCCGTTCCCCAACGCCGACCAGCTCGAATCGCCCATTAAAGCCTTCGGCATCGGAATCGATCGAAAGGGCGCCCGCTGCCAAGCCGCTAAACCGCGGATCGAAGGTCACATCCACATCGAGCGTTTCGCCCGGCCGGATCGTTGTGAACGGCATCGGCGGGACGGAGAATTGGTCGTTACCCTGACTCAGATGAATGCTGCGAACGGCCACGTCTTCACTGCCGAAGTTGAAGAGGGTGAATCGACGCGTGGCTTGCTGATTGCCGGGGCCGTCGCTCGTCACGGTACCGAAATCCGTCTGAGGGGCGAGCACAAACCCTTCGGAGTCCAGGACAGCCAATCGGCGGCCATCGATCAAGAGCTCGTCCTGATCCCGTGCCCCGGCGTCGCCGTCGTCGAATGAGCCGAAATCTTGAAACAAACCCTTTTTATGCGACTGGGTCATCACGCTGAGGTAAGTCAGGGCGTCCGAAAGCGACCACGTCCCACGACTAGCGAGCTTGAGTCCCATTCCGGACATTTGCGGCAAAAACGAAACCGTATCCAGCGCATGGCCGGCGTTCATCAGGTCCTGGCTACCCCGGGCGCTGCCGATCTTCACAACGCTTGAGTCTTGATATCTTCGGGAGCCCTGGGTGACCGTGCCATGCATGACGGTAAGGGTTCCTGAGCCCCCGCCAATAATTTGCGGCATATCCGCCCCTTCGAATATCTTCGAATCGGGACGGTTGGGATCGAAGAAGCGAATCGTATACGGCCCACCATCGAGGCCGTCGACAAAGGCATTTCCGCCTAGTGTAGCCGTGTCCCTCAGCAGGCGTTCGACGTCGGCGGCGGTGGCTGTTCGCGGCAAGGGGGCAATCAGCTCGCCGGCGACGTTTAATACGAAGGTGTCGTTGGCGGCGCCGCCCGCGAGCGTAATCGTCTGCACCTCATTGGCAACTGGTACTCTTTCGGCTCGACCGGTGTGCACCAGCCCGAGCGTATGGCCGAATTCGTGAGCTGCAGTGCTTGCCGTCAGGTTGATAAGCTGGTCGCGCGAAAAATCCGGTGGCACACCGGGCGCGCCTTGAAAAACCGAATTAACGAATATTCTAGGGTTGACGCCGATTTGCGCAAACTTGTTGAAAGCGGCTGCCAACACAAAGGATTGTTGGACCCGATTGTACTTGCCGATTTCGCCCAGTACGCTTTTCAACTCGTTGAAGATTCCCAAGGTCACCTGTTCGGCATTGCCTAAAATGCCCGGCCGGATCGTCGTCGTCCAGTCCAAGTTGTGGAAAGTCGGCCCGGCGGCATCCGAAATCTCAATGTCCGAACCTGTGAGCGCGAATTCTGCACGCAGAGCAGTTAGCACGTCCTGCGCAAACGCCGTACGCTCGGCCGGCGTGTCGATCAGTTGCCGTTCGTTGACCGTGAGCGCTGCCGGCGACTCGCGCACGCTACGAGTGACGTTTGCGGGCGCGTCGAGAAAGCGGTCGGGAAAGACGTCGACGATAGTGAGCGGCGGAGTATTCTTGGCCAGCGATCCTGTAAAGCTGACGGTGTAATTGCGCGTGAACACTTTGAAACCCTGGCTGATAACTTCCGTTTCATTCGACGTGGTGCTGTGGACAATTACATTGCCCGCACCGACTCCCGGGAGGGCCGCAATCGCGTCCCTTACTTTGTCGTCTGCTTCGTCGGTGATTAGAGATCTGGTTTGGTTTCCGCCCAGTGCAAGCTTGAATGAATTTCCTCGGTCACCCCGGTAGGGGATCTCAACAACATACGAGCTGCCGTTGTCGGCAAGCTGCTCAAGAACTGTCTCCAACTGACCCAGATTGGCGGAGAGGACAATCTTCGGAACACCCTTGCCAACTAATGTCAGTCCGCTATTGGGAATGAGTCTCGAATCCGGACCTGGGGTTGTCAATGTAAGACTGCCGGAGTGCTCGCCGTTGGCGAGGGGATCAAAAACAATGTCTTCGAATGAGCGAAAAACAAAGTTGCCAGGCGTCGGCAGGACAGTGTTGAGATTTCGAGGCCTCGCTGTCACCTCGCCAAAATAGTTCACCGTACGAATGCGTTCGATGTTGCCCTCAGTCAGCGTGTCGGGGAACTCGATCCGTCCGTCGTTGGGGTTCGCATCCGAGGCGTCCACGTAGCGATAGACGTAGAACGGCCGTATTTGGTTGGCCAGCAGCTCACCTCTCCAGTTCCGAATCTCCACCGTGACCTTCGCCCCATAAAGCCGATCTCCGTCAAAATAGCGCAAGTCGAGGCTGAGATCCTTTGTCGACAGCCCAAAGTTCTTGGGGAAAATATCGATCGGATGGGGCTCGTTCGGTTCCAGGCGGAACCTGTCTGTCCTGAGACCGGTTAGGAATTGCATCGCGGAACCGCTGACCGTGACATCGACGAGCAAATCGCTGCGCTCGGGGAAGCAAGGATCTCGTGGCTGCCGGTTGTTGATGCGGAGAAATCCCGCCTGTTCGTTCGAGGTGAACAGGAAATCCTCAACCTGAGTGACTGTCCCCCCCCTCCTTTAATGCCCATGGCGCGAGTAACTACTGCGTCCGCTGGCGCGGCCAGCGAAGCGATCCCTGCCGGCACTGGCTGATCCAGTGCGCACACTAACGGCGGCGGCTTCGGTGGCGGCTTCGGCCCAACGGGTCCACCGGGCGGCGGCAGGCCGTGCCAGCCCGGTTTCGTGATGCCGTTGCCCGGGTCGGTGACCACCGAAAGACCGTCCGCGGACACCGTCGCGGTGCCGTCAATCACGAGTCGCCCGGTCGTATGGTCGAACGAGAGGAAGTTCAGTTGAGTTCCCGGCGCCGCGTCGAAGACGTTCGGGAAAGTGAGTTCCAGCGGCACACCGAACGTCGCAGCGCCGGGCGCTTGAATAGTAATGTCGAACGTGTGCTGCAAAACGCCGGGCGGCAGCATGTCGCGAACCAGCTCAGGGGGAACGGTGGTGAACTGCGATTCACGCGTGCCGCCAGCGACGCCGTTTTGGTCGGCATCGAGTGGCTGGCCGTCGGCTTGCGCCAAGATCGTATCGCCGACAACATGGATCGTAATCGTCGAAGCCCCCGGCAACGGTTCGTTAAAGAACAGCCAGGCGAACGTGCCGTCCTGCGCGGGCACGATCGTGGCCGGGATCGTGGCACCGGTCGTGTCGGTGGCAAAAAAGTTCGTCGAATTGAGCGACGCCGGGTTAACCGGGCGCGAAAAGAAGACTTGCGGCCGGAATGTCGAGCCGACATCGCGGCTGCCTGGCAGGGGTGAGATGTCTGTGATCGCGAAGGGAATCCGCGCAGCGAGCGAAACGTTGACCGATGTATTTGAGGCATTACCGGCTGCGTCCACCGCCGTCACGACCAGTGAATGGCTGCCCGCCGCGAGGCGTGACAGGTCAAGCTCCGACGCAAAACTGCCGGTGGCTTGGTCGATTTGCAAGGGCCTGCTCGAGCCGCCATCCCAAGCGTATGAAAGCGAGACGATCGCGCTTCCGGTGCCGTCGACGATTCCTGCGACACCTGCGCCGGCCGCGAGCACAGTATCAACGGTCGGCGACACGATGTTGACCACGGGGGCCGCCGTGTCGAGAGTAAAGTCGAGCACGACGGGCTGCGCAATGTTGCCAACCGCATCAGTCGCGACAAGCGAAATGTGATGCAGGCCATCGGCTGAGCCATTTAATGGCAAGGCCACCGGCAGCGTGAATCGGCCGAGACTGTCAAAGGCGATCGTCGTCAAAGGTCCACCATCCAACGCATATTGAAGGCTAGCGACTCCAGCGAGATTGTCGATGACTCGCCCTGTCACATTGAACGGGCTATTGATGACGAGGTTCGCTGCAGGCGATTCGATCAGCACTGCGGGCGCGATGGTGTCGGTTGTCGTCGCAAACCGAGAGAGCACTCCCTTTGCGAGTTCGCGTCCCGCGGCCAGGCCGTCTTGGTTCGCAAATTGAAAATGGATGCCACCATAGATGCGGCTTTGGCCTGCTTCTTCCGCCGCTGTTTGGAAGCTGCTGAAACTACGCTCGACGCCCGGCAAACCGAATGAATCGATGGTAAAAGAAACGTTGCCGCCCAACAGTTCGGTAAGGATTTCGGCAGCCGCCCCACTGAATGTCGAGTGACCAGAAACGTATTCGGGAAATGAAGGTGTGATCAACAGCGGCTGCCAGGCACTGTCGGCTTCGGTGAGCGGGTCACCATCGTCCGCTGCCGATTGAATGGCCGTGACAGGCCGCCAAGTATCGTAGTGGTACTTGGCGTCCCAAGCCACGATGGTGGCGTCCGCCATCGCCACATTGAGTTGGGCCATGAGCCGTGCGTTCGTCGAGAGACTATTTCCTTGAAGCTGCGCCACGTCGCTAGCGATCTGATTCCAATGGCCGGGCGGCGTGTACGTTCCTGGCCCATCCGCCCAAAAGCGCGCGATTTGTTTTTGCTCCGCTGTGCGCAGGGTGCTGTCGATCCGCCCGAGTGTTTTGACTTCGTTGAACGCCGTCGCATATTCGACACTGCCAAGGCTTGGCGGCCCGGGCGGACGGAACTGATCCGGCTGGTCCATGGCAAACGGCTCTAAATTCGCCCATTGCGGCAGCAGCGCCACGTCGAACATGGGCCCCGTTGGCTGCCACTGACCGACCGCAATGCCAGGCTGGTAATCGACATAGTCTTCCCAGCCGTCGGCCGCTCGAAGGTGCAAGATGGCGGTGGCGATGCTCTGCCCCAATGCAATGCCGTCCGTCTTGGCAGAACCATCGAGAACTTCGCCGAGTGCGGAGGCACGCGCCTGATCGAGCAGTGCCAGGCGGCCCGGTAGATAGTCGCGCAATACCTCGTAGGCGGCCGAGGCAATCGCAGCGTCAGGCGACGTGTCTGCCGGCGCGGTTTGCAATACATAATAAGGTGCTGTTTTTTCGATCGCCGCGACAACGTCGTAAATCGCCAGGTGCATGAGAGCAAGCAGCCGGGAAGCGAATGGCGGCGTAGAAGCATCCGTCCGCAGGGCATCCAGGGCGATCAGGTTCCAGCGTAGCACTGAGTCTGGCTGTGCATTTTCGTTCAGACGCTCAATCGTGCGGGTAAATTCGCTGGTGTTCCCAGCGACATCCGTGGTGCGAACCATGAATACGTTCGAAATCATCGATAAACCAACATCGGCGAAAACGAATTGACCGGTGTTCGAGGAAATCGTGGTTCGATCAAGACCAACGAGCTCCATCGCCTGGTTAGGCGCAGCCTGTCCCGTAAGCGTCACCCGGGCAGCAGACGTCACATGATCGCCAATCGTCCCCGTGTCGGAGGTGGCCGAAAGATCGAACTGAGGTGCTAGGGGGGCGATCGTGGCGAGAGTAAACACAAAGTCCACGACGCCGGACACATTGCCTTTCGAGTCGGTTGCTTGGAGGTGCAACGTATGCGCTCCGTCAAGAAGCGGTCCACCGTTGATCGCTTCGAGTCGCGCGACATTGAATGAGAACGTCGCATCTGGCTGAAATTCGACGAGTACGTCTAAAAAACTCACCTCGGGTGTTGCGTCGAAACCCGCGCGAAATGCCGTGATAGGGTTCTCGTCGATAATATAGCCTGAAACGCGCGGATCGGAAGAAATGCGGTCCGCGTTGCTTGTGCCCGTGTCGTTGATTAGCTGCACCAGGACAATCGTCGGTGCCGTGGTATCGCCGCCGAGACGTGTGATGGTGACGCTGGCCGTACTTTGATTGCCAACCGCATCGGTGGCGCGCGTGGTAAACGTATTCTCGCCCATCGCGAGCGCCACGCCGACAAACTCAAACCCGCCGCTCCCGTTGGAAATCGTCGTGACTCCTGTCTGGAGCAGTGTCACGGCTGTGTTCGGACTCGTCGCGCCAATCAACTTCACTGTGGCGAAGGTGGTCTGCAGATCGCCCACCGGCACGGAGTCGTCGTTCGGGTCGAGATTGAATGAGGGCGTCGGCGGCGGTTGCGTATCGAGCGTGATCTGAATCGAAGCCGTTTGTGACACACTGCCGCTCTTGGTGGCCTGAACGCGGAGCGTATTCAAGCCTTCAACCAGCGTTGCGGGCAGCGAATAGCTTCCGCCAGCGCCGACCAGCACGCTGCCGTCGTCGAAACCGTCGCCGTCCTTGTCGAGAGTCACCGTGGCCCCGGCCGTGGCCGTGCCATTCACCTGACTTGCTGCTTGCTGGGTTGCCAAAACGCCCCCGGGCAATACCACCGGCGCGGGAGAGATGGAATCGATCGTCAGTGAAAGCGGCAAGGCAGAAACCGAATCGCCGACGTTCTTTTTGGCAAGTTGCTGATCTTTTTTGTCGATCTTGCCGTCCAGGTTGACATCGGCTTCCTCCCGATACTTCGAGCTGCCGATTCTTGTCCCATCCAGGTTCTTGATCGTGTTGACATCCGACGTGGTCACGCGGAAGTCGCCATTCACGTCTCCCGCCAGATACACATGCAGCACAAACGCGCCAGTTGGCCCTCGCCGCGAAGTGCCGCGGACTTCGATCGTGTAGTCGCCTCGCTTGAGATCCGCGAGCACCAGGCTCTCCGGCAGTCCACGAAGATCGTTCGAACTGACTTCCGTTTTGACGCTCTTGCCGCGATAATCAAAGATCTTCACAGCGTGCGGGTCGACCGCGCTCGTTTCCGCGCGCTCCACAAAAAACCCCAGCCGTACGTTTTTGCCGGCAAGTGAGAAATTGCTGCCGATCGAAAAGTCGATCCGTTCGACTTCGCCTGGCGCCTCGATCGAGCCATTGATGTGTGCGAACCCGATGTCGGCCGCCAGCAAGTTCGGTTGCTCAAGTTCCGGCGGGACGATCGACAGCATCTGCCGATTTTCAAGATTTTCCAGTTGCGACCGATGGAAGCGCTGCCGTTGAGCCACAGAGGATTTGCAGCGGGTCATCAATGCTCCCTTTCGGAACGGTTAACGATCGCATGTCCGAACGACTCACTACAGCGAAAATGGGTCTCTGAAAAGCGGGCAAGTCGTGTCAGGCCCAGCCGTTAAGATAGACCGCATTGTAGTCGTCGTTGTGGGAATAGCAAGTTTTTCCTCGGAACCGACATAAGGCAGGGCGAAATAGTAAGTTTGACACGTTCTATTCTAGCACTGCGGTTGAATCGCGTAGTTCCATTCGCCGTGGAATGTGGCGCGCGTGATTTTGAGGTGTTCGAGTTCCTCGTCGGTGACCGCAATCCCGGCTTCGTATTAAAGCGAATCCAACGCCGCGCGAACGGTGAGTCCCGCCTTGGTGGTAGTGCTTGCAATCAAATTCACGATAACTTGACAGGTATTAAGCGGACGGCCACGCCAGTTTTTTGTAATGAAGCAGAACGGGCCATGCTCGATCGTATTCCACTTGCTGGTGCCGGGAGGGGAAGTGACATACGCTCAAGGTAATTCCGAGTTCGTCCGCCAGGCATTGTAGCGACTTCTTCCAACGTCGATTGCAGCTGCTGTTGCTGCCGCCACCATCCGCGGTAATCAAGAGTTTGGTCGCTCGCGGAAAGCGGGCCGAGCCCATCTCGCTCCACCATCGCTGAATACTCGCACCTGCGAACTCGGCTGTGTCGT
This sequence comes from Planctomycetaceae bacterium, assembly GCA_005773095.1. Taxonomy (GTDB): domain Bacteria; phylum Planctomycetota; class Planctomycetia; order Pirellulales; family PALSA-1355; genus SXHT01. The sequence continues at coordinate 3,603 of SXHT01000058.1, read as the reverse complement.
GGTCGATGCCCACACTCACCCAACCTTCGTTGCAGGCCAAATCGTACACCCCGCAGGAAATCGCCTTGCCCATGTCCTTGTCGGGAAACTCGTGTACGTTCACCTGTCCCGGCTCGCCCCTGGGCCGCCATTTTGCGCCAGGATTCTTGAATTCTCCCACCAATTCCTTCTTTTTTTGCGTCCACCGAGATCCCGGCGCGGCCCGTGGCCGCAACCAAAGAATTTAACAGGCGATAACAGAGAAGGCAGAGAAGGCCCAAGAAATACCACCCGAACCCTCTGTTTTCTCTGTTGCCTCCTGTTCAAGAAATTTGCGCGGCGTGCGAAGGTTTGCGACGTTAGTAGCACGGGACAGCGACTAAACGAAACTTGCGGCGAATCCGTGCCACGACCTTTGCGTCGTGCGTGCGCAAGTCATTGCATCTTCCGCGACAATCACCAACTCCAATTTGTAAAGGTCATTTTTTCGCCCTGGCTTAGAGACGCCTGGGCGATGGGGCTCCCGAGTCGGGATACCCACACCGATGGCTCCACAAGTGCCGGTATTCATGGGGGAGAACCCGCCGTCGCAGCCTGTTCCCACCGCTCAGTGGAAGCCCAGCGGCAGCGAACCTAAACAAACCCGCTGACGCAACGGGCTCGATTCGATCTGGACATTCTCTTTCCTTTCAGCCTACGATGTTTGCTGTGCTGCGAAGATTGGCAACGCGTTTTTTTGGCGAGGGCGGGCAATGTCTACAACAACATTTTTACCTGGGAATCCCACGCTCACGGTTGACGGCAGCCCCAACATTCGCTGCCCCGATGAACTGCTGGAACGTTATCAGGCGGTCCTCGATGACCAGCGGCTGACGTGGACCGAACATTTGCGGCTCACGCGCCGGCTAGGATCTGGCGGTCAGGGTGTGGTGTTTTTAAGCGAACGCCGCGGCGCTGATGGGTTCACGCTGCCGGTGGCCCTCAAGATCTTTTCACCGACCCGCTACGAAGATGCCCGCAGCTACGACGAGGCGATGAATCGGATTGCCCTGGTGTCGGCCCGCGTTGCCCAGATTCAGCAAGACAACCTGCTGGACGTGCAGAACTTTGTGGAGCGCAACCGCATTCGCATCATGGAAATGGAGTGGATCGATGGCTACGACCTGGCCCGTTTGCTAACGCGTCAGATGCTCGCCCGCACGCAGGATCGCGTGAGCACCAAGCGCTGGGAATATCTGAACAATGTCGTGGTCACGTCGGGACATACGCAGCCGCGGCTGAAGCCCGGGCCGGCGATTGCAGTGGTGCGCGCTTGCTTGGCGGCGTTGGCGGCGCTGCACCGCGACGGCATTGTGCATGGCGATATTAAACCATCGAACATCATGCTCAAGCGAACGGGTACGGCCAAGATTGTGGACATAGGTTCGGCATTTGAGGCGACGAATCAACCGGTGCCGCGGACATGCACACCCCAGTATGCGGCGCCGGAGGTGCTCGACGGCGCCGAATGTACGCCGCGGTCGGATTTGGCCAGCCTGGGTTACGTGCTGATTGAAATGCTGGCCGGCATTCCACCCTTTATTGGCCTGACGAACTTTCACGAACTCGTCGAGGCCAAGCGGAACCTGCCACAGCGCTTGAACCAGATGTTGCCGCAGGATGTGACGTGCAACGAGCTGCTGATGAACTTCTGTCGCGGAATGATCGCCCCGGACCCGAACCGCCGCTTCCCCAGCGCCGAAGCCGCCGACCTGTTGAAGGAAGGCGCGGCCAGCTTCTTGCGACAACTCGTCAAAGGCGACCTGTCGAGCGAATACGAGAACGAGATTCGCCTGTGGCTGGATGATCTTGATTAATCGTTCACAACTCCAGCATCTTTCGCTGTCCTTCGGCGTGGCTGGCGCGGGCTTGTTGAACGATCATCATGGCCTTGTAGGTGTCTTCCAGACCCGCCATGTTGCGCACCAGGCTCGTGACCGAACGATGAAAGTGCGAGAGCAGTTGCTCGCCCACCGGTCGCTCGCTGTCCAGCGATTCCATTTGCCGGCCCGCCTTATCGAACCAAATCAGCGTCGACGGCATGTCGATAAAGGCGACACCGTGTTCACAGGCCACTTGCAGTGCCGCGGGTGGACGATACGTCACCGCTTCAGGCCAACACTCAGGCAGGTAGCGACCCGAGCTGATCTGAGCAATGGGGCCCGTGTCGGGAGCCCCCCCGTTGGAGAATTCGAGGCTGATCCATTCGTAATCGCGTTCGCCCGTTTCAGGGGAAGCGTGCAAGACGCCAAGCACACTGGTGGGGTCGCCTCCGACGACAAACCGACACCAATCGACCAGTTCGGCCATGGCATGCGTACGCGAGGGTGAAACAAATTTTCCCTGCGGCTTTTCGCCGGGACCTGACGTGGGAATGCGCTGGTGGCAGAATAATAGTCGTGGCTTTCCCAACCGGGTGGCAATCAATTCCTTAAGCCGCACCGTCGCGGGAGCCAGCCGGCATGGCAGCTCTGCGACAAATGCAATACCCGATTGTTCAATCCGCTTGCGGATTTCACGAGCCTGTTCTGCGTCCAAATCGAGAGCGGCAGCGCAATACACGGCCTTGCCACTGTCGCAGGCGGCCAGAATGGGCAGCGGCCCATACCATTGGTCCGAAAGAACAAAAATCACGTCCACGTCTTCACGTTCGGCGACGGCCCGAAAGCCGTCAACGGCGGCAGCACCGAATTCACGTGCGACCATTTCGGCCCGATGCGCGACGGGCTCGCACACGGCCCGAACTTCAAAGCGGTCCGAAAGCGCCCTCAGCGCCGGGCGGTGTCTGATTTCCCAAGCAGCGCCCAGTCCGACCAGGCCAACGCGTAGCTTCATCGTGTGTGCTCGCAAAGAGTTAGCGAATTATTCGGAGTGAAATGCTCACGGGGCCTGCCAACATTTCTCACAGCGCGCTTGAAAAAGGGCTGATCCTTGTGGCATTCGTTGCGTTTTGCAAACCAACTCTTGCCGCAAACCAGGAGCAGCCCAGCGGACACCGAGTTTAACCGATGGTCGTTCGGTTTTCAGCCCCTGGGAATGCGATCGTCCGTCAAGCTTTCTGGGTAAACGTTCATGGGCCAGGAGGGGGGATAGGCAACATGGGAAATTCCAATCCGTAAAAAGTCGGAAAAGTTTGCGCAACCCCTACTTGCACTTGCAGCTTGCCCAGGTAGACTATGGGCGTTGCGTCGGACCGGATTGAACGATGGGTGCCGAAAACCACCTGGAACGGATGCCCGACCGCAGGACGGATTGTCCATAGCGATCGGCATCTAGTTCTTCCCGCCTGGTAGCTCCCCGCGAGCGGTTTCGCCCATTCCCGCCATGATGGCCGGCGCATTACGGAGCAATCTGCCGGGTGCTTTTCGTGCGCCGGTAGGGGACGTTTCAAGCCACATTTCAATGAGGAGATGCCATGTTAGGAATAAGCATTAGCGCATGCTTGCAAGTTTCCATGATCGCCGCCGCCGCGACCGGGGGCAGCTACAAAGAGGCATATCACGAAGCCAAGGCAACCGGCAAGCCGCTTGTCATTTTAGTGGGTGCCGACTGGTGCCCAGGTTGCCAGACGATGAAGCACTCGGT
>SXHT01000057.1 GCA_005773095.1 Planctomycetaceae bacterium | reverse complement strand
TAGAGTTTTGAGACCACCAAACTGTGAAGCGGACCCAGTTGTGAGCGATCACAAGTATCGCTCCAAATACCGGCGGCTGCGGGCGTCGAGACGGTGCAGGTCTTCGATGGCGTAGCACGTGCCGTGCGCGTCGAAGATCATGGCACGTGAAGCGCTCAGGCGGCGGACGTGGCTGTCGCTTTCGAGCACGAATGTCGTCGGGCCACGGTCGGTGTCGACCGTCCACTCCGAAGGCTCATTCCAGGCGGAAACGTTTTGAATGTGGCGGATTATCGGGACGAACTCGCGGTCGGCAAACTCGGCTTCCAGGGTACGGCGGGTGTTTTCCGGCAGGTCGCCGAGGTCCGCGATGCACACGATTTCCTGCCCCGCCGTGCTCATGATGGAAATCCAGTGATCAGGATCGGTCACGGGGAATGCGCGCACAGGAGTCACATCGAAATGCCGCACGCCATCGGCGTCGATCAACATCAGACGTCCAAACGAATCGTGTGACAATCCAAAAGTCATGGGATTTCAGGGGGCAGAGGGCAATCGCCGGTTGTTGTGTTCCCTCTTTCCGGCGCGCGAGAGGGGCTTGAATTCAATCTCGATCTCGTTCTGGCACAATGAGTGCCGCTTCCACCGGACTGGGAGCGCTGGTGCGTCGCGCCAACTCGAATTGGGCGCGGTGCAGCCTTGCGTAGGCGCCGTCGGTGGCCAGCAACTCATCGTGGCGGCCGACTTCGGCGATCTGGCCATGCTCCAGCACGACCAGCCGGTTTGCCTGCCGCAGCGTGCTCAGGCGGTGGGCAATTGCAATCGTGGTCCGTCCTTGAATCAGGTTGTCGAGCGCAAGCTGGATTTCGCGCTCCGTTTCTGTGTCAATGCTCGAAGTCGCTTCGTCGAGAATCAGTATCGCCGGGTCGATTAAGAGTGCCCGGGCGATCGACAATCGCTGCCGCTCGCCGCCGCTGAGCGACTGGCCCCGCTCGCCGACCATCGAATCGTAGCTGTCGGGCAACCGCAAGATAAATTCGTGGGCGCGGGCAGCCCGCGCAGCAGCCATGATTTCCTCGCGCGTCGCGTCCGGTTTGCCGTAGGCGATGTTTTCCGCCACGGTGCCAAAAAACAAAAACGGATCCTGCAATACAATGCCGATGTTCTTGCGGTACGCGGAGATCGGAAATGAGCGGATGTCGTGGCCGTCCACCAGGATCGCCCCCTCCGACACGTCGTAAAACCGGCACACCAGATTCACCAACGTGCTCTTCCCCGATCCGCTGACGCCCACGAGGCCAAGCATCTCCCCTGGCTCGATCGTCAGATTCAGCCCGTGCAGCACTTCGCGAGTGCCGTACTTAAACTTTACGCCGCAAAGTTCAATCCGGCCTGCGATGAGATCCGGCTGGATGGGCCGCACGGGTTCGGCGACGCTTGGCACGCGATCCAGAATCTCAAAGATGCGATGTGCGCTGGTAGCCGCTTTTTGCGTCGAGGCGACCATCCGGATCATCGACTCGATGCACACGTAAAACCGCGAGATGTAGAGCACGAACGCGCTCAGTACGCCCAACGGAATCTGCTCGCGAAAGATCATGATCGCGCCGGCCACCCAAACGACCAGCAGACCGATGCCATTCATGAACTTCACGCTCGGGCCAAAGAACGACCACCAGGTGTTCACCCGATCGGTGGCATCGACCACGCGGTCGTTCGCTTCGCGGAATCGCTCGGTTTCGCGACGCTCCTGAGCGAACGCCTTGACCACGCGGATACCGGGAATCGTGTCGGCCAGCACGCTTGTCATGTTGGCCCACGTGACGCTTGTCTGATGGAATCCATGGCGAAGTCGATTGCGAACGATGTACGCCACCCATAAGGTCGGTGGAAACGGCGCGAGCGTCACTAAGGCGAGTATCGGATTGATCGAAATCAGAATGCCTGCCGACATTAAGATCATCAGCACGTCGGTGCCAAAATTCATCGCGTTAAGCGAGAGGTAGTTGCAAATACGATCGCTGTCGCTCGACACGCGTGAGATTAAGTCGCCGGTCCGCTTGCCGCCAAAAAATTCCAACGACAAACTTTGCAGATGCGCGTAAGTCCGCGTGCGCATATCGGCGCTGATTCGCTCGAAGGTCCGCGAGAGCACATAGGTTCTGGTCCAGTCGAGCAGCCATTCCACCACGAAGGCCGCAGCGCCGGCGGCGATGATCCACCAAAACAGCGTCCAGTGCACCGTGCCGGTTGTGGTGTAGGGCACCAACACCTTGTCGAACAGAGGAATCGTCAGGTAGGGCCAAACCAGTCCCGCTGCGGTGGCCGCCAGCGTCAACACGAAGCCAAGCAGCAATATACCGGCGCGGTTCTTGGCGAACGCCGCAACCCGCAGCAGCGACGACATCACCGGCGGAGCCGGCCCCACGCAGCAGGTGGGGCACACGCCATCGTCGCGCATAATCAGCCCGCCGCAGCTTGGGCAGACTCCCCCAGCTTGCGAACCGGCCATGCCACCCAGTCGAAACGCGTTGAACTGCCGCACAAAGCGATGGGCCTGGTCGGTCTTCTCGACGGTATAGCGCCAGACCGATAAACGCCCCGTGGCGCCCAAAAGCTCGAGCCGACCCACACCTCCATGTTCCTGGGCAATGAATTGGTCGATTTCACTCAGGCTCCAGCTCGCCCAACCCATCGCAAGCGGAGCAGACCGAAGACCATCCGCGATTTGCGGTGGTCGGGCGGACGCCAGAACGCGCCGGTTGGTGACCGCTGCCAACTCGGTGCCAAACCGCAACACGGTATCGAGATCGGTCTCAAACCAAGCCACAAGCTCCTCGCCCGCTTGTAGTTGTGATTGCAGCGCATCCCGCCACTGAGGCGGGATTTTTTGCCAGTTGGCAGCGGGCTCAAGCAAGGTATCCGCACTCCTATCGGGTTGACTCCCCGATTTTATGCCCCCATGGGATTTTGGGAAAGCAGAGTTGCCGTGGGAATTGTCCGTATACGAAGATTGGGAAAAGGTGGGATTTGTTGGTCCGCATGCCGATGGAAAGCGGAAGAGTAGCGCCGACCTGGGGCCGATGGGGCACAAAATTGTTGGATGCTGCTCGCAAACTGGGACGGCCGATGGTATTATCCGAAGCTACCCAAAGTGACCAGCTTTTCACGATTCAGCCGAGAGTTATCGCAGGAAGTTTGTCATCCTACCCCATTTTCACCCCCCGGGCGTCGACTCGCCGGTCGACGGCGCGCATCTGCTAGCTAACTGGGCCAAAGCAGCGCCCGGAGCCGATCGTGGTTCCCTGCCTTGAGTTTGCACCGATCTCGCCCGATTACTGCTCTCCGGCCGTTGGAACTGCCTTGGCACCCGCGGAGCGTTTGCACCGGGCGGTATCGGTTCGTACGTCTGGCGAAAAACTAATTGCCGGGCCGTCCGTAAACAAGGTAGCCGAGAGGCAATTCGACCATCGTTGAACAGAACCGCTCGTCACGCGGGAGTGAGACACCTACCCATATGCACGTTCGCGAATTCCGAGTCCTTCGCGGCCCGAATATCTGGGCGAATTCGCCCGTCGTCGAGGCTTGGGTCGACCTGGGTGAGCTTGCCGGCAAGGCTTCGAACGAAATGCCCGGTTTCAACGGCCGTTTGATGGCCATGCTGCCGACGATGATCGAGCATCATTGCAACGCCGGCGAGCGCGGCGGTTTCTTTCAGCGTCTGCGGCGCGGCACCTATTTGGCGCACATTCTGGAACATGTGGCGATTGAGCTGCACGCGATGGCTGGCGTTGAGATTGGTTTCGGCAGAACTCGCGAAACCACGCACGAGGGCCTTTACCGCGTTGTAATCAAGCACGACGACGAAGAACTTTGTAAAGAAGCGATTCGCGTCGGCATCGAGCTTTGTCTGGCGGTGACGCACGACCGGCCGTTCGATATCGCTGCAGAAGTGAAACGTCTGCACGAGATGGCCGAACGGGTTTGTCTCGGCCCTAGCACGCGGGCGATTGTCGCGGCCGCGAAAAGGCGCGATATTCCGGTGTGCCGGCTCAACGTTGGAAGTCTGATTTTGCTGGGGCAGGGCATTCATGCCCGCCGCATGTGGACGGCCGAGTCGGATCGGACCAGCGCGATTGCCGAGACAATCGCTACCGATAAAGCACTCACCAAGTCGTTGCTCCGCTCCGCCGGCATTCCCGTGCCCGAGGGCCGAAAAGTGGAAACCGCCGCGCAGGCCTGGGAGGCAACCGACGAGCTGGGATCGGCCGTGGTTGTTAAACCGCTTGACGCCAACCACGGTCGCGCCGTGTTTACGGGACTTACTGAAAAGGGGGAGATCGAGCTGGCGTTTGAACATGCTGATCGCGAGGGGAGTGGTGTGATCCTGGAGCGATTTGTGTCCGGCTCAGAGCATCGACTGCTGGTGGTGGGGGGCCAATTCGTGGCCGCTGCCCGAGGCGACTACGCATACGTGGTTGGCGACGGTCGCAGCACGATCGCAAAGCTCGTCGAAACGCAGCTCAACAGCGATCCCCGCCGCGGCGACGATGAAGGCTGTCCGCTCAATCGCGTTGTGCTAGACGCGGCCAATCGTGTGACACTCGAGCAGCAGGAGTTCCGGCCCGACTCCGTTCCGCTGAAACACGTCCGAGTGCTGATTCAGCGCAACGACAATCTGGCCACGGATGTGACCGATTTGGTGCATCCCGCCGTTGCTGAAACTGCCGTGCAAGCGGCTCGTGTCATCGGGCTCGATATTGCCGGCATCGACATCGTGGCGAAAGACATTGCCAGGCCGCTCGAGGAGCAGGGAGGCGTCGTGGTCGAGGTCAACTCCGGCCCGGGCTTGCTCATGCATCTGGCGCCGGCACGCGGCGCGTCGCGGCCGGTCGGCGAGGCGATCGTCTCAACACTTTTTCCCGCAGGCAGCAATGGTCGGATTCCCATCGTCGCAGTTGCCGGTAGCACTGCCACGACTGAGACCACGCGACTGATCGAACACCTGTGGCGGCGGGGACCTTGCCTGGGTGTGGCGGCAAGCTATGGCACCTGGGCCGGCGGCCGGCAAATCGCGACCGGCAACTCGACCACGTGGAAGGCCCAACACAACGTGCTGATCAACCCCAAGGTGGCCGCCGCGTTGTTTGAGCTGAGCACGACCTGTGCGTTAGGAGAGGGACTTGGCTTCGATCGCTGTCAGGTCGCCGTGGTGACCAGCGTGGATCCCGCCGAGGACTTATCCGCCTGGTATTTTGACGACGTCGACCGGCTTTCGCAGGCCAAACGGGTGGCCGTCGATGTGGTTCTGCCGGAAGGGTTTGCGGTGCTCCATGCGGCGGACCCCCGGGTGGCTGCGATGGCGGAAAACTGCCCGGGCGGCATCCTGTTTTTCGCGGCGGATCAGGAAAACCCGGTGATTACAGCTCACCGCCAACAAGGGGGGCGAGCGGTGGTGATCGACTGCGGCCACCTGAGCCTGGCAGAAGGCCCAATCATTACGCCGATGATCGCCCTGGCGGACCTGCCGTGGCTTGAGTCCGAGGCGGAGGGCCCGGAAATCACTGCCGTTTTGGCAGCCGTGGGTGCAGCCTGGGCGTTGGGAGTCCCCGCCGACCGGATCGGGGTTGACCTGAAAACCTTCCAGCCCCTACCGGAAAACAGGTCCCAATCCCAACCGTTGGAAACCCTGAACACTTAGCAACCCGACAACGTAGAACTCGAACGTACCCTTGAGCTCCGCCGTTCCGGCCTGACCATTTGGGGGAAACGGACGAAGGGAATCAACCCATAGCACCTTGCCAGCAGGATCTCGGGCCAGCCGCCCGACCCACGAGGGAGTCGATGGAATTTCGCTTGGTGAAGGCCTTTCGCGGTCCCAGCACATGGGGACCGCATACTGTCATTGAGGCAACGCTCAACCATAGCGACTTGCCCCACCCGCTGAGCTATCCGTTGCCTGGCTTTGCGGAACGATTATTCGCCTGGCTGCCCGGACTTGCGGCACACACCTGTGCAAATTGTTCCGATGCTCCGTTCGGCCAGCGAATCGTTCAGGGCGTGCACATTGCTCACGTGATGGAGCGAGTGGCGATCGAGTTGCAATCGCAGGCCGGCACGGTTCTGGCGTTCAGTCGCACCGCCAACGGAGACAGCCCTGGCGAGACGCGCGTGATTTTTCAGTACGAGGAAGAAAAAGTCGGCCAGGCGGTGGCGCAGGCGGCGTTGGAACTGGTGAACGCGGCGATCACTGGCTGCGCGTTCGATCCACAAGCTGTCATCGAAAAGCTGCGCGACTTGAACTACGACACCAGCCTGGGGCCGAGCACGCGGTCAATTGTGCAAGCGGCGGTCGCTCGCGGCGTGCCGTTCCAACGCATGAATGATGGCAGCCTGGTGCGACTTGGCTGGGGCGCTAAGCAACGGCGGATTCTCACGGCCGAGACGGATCGCACACCGGCCGTCGCCGAGTACATCGCTCAGGATAAGGAATTGACCCGTGACTTGTTGGCCGCCATTGGCGCGCCCACGACACAGGGTCGCGCGGTGTGCGATGCGGAAGACGCTTGGGTTGCTGCACGGGAGTTGGGGTTGCCCATCGTGGTCAAGCCGCAGTTTGGCAATCATGGTCGGGGCGTGACGACAAATCTTTGGACCAAGGCCGACGTGCTGGCCGCCTACGAAGTTGCCGTCCGGACATCGGCCACGCGATCGGTGATTGTCGAGCGCCACGCGGTGGGCAGCGACTATCGGCTGCTTGTCATCGGCAATCGGCTGGTCGCCGCGGCACTTCGCGAGCCTCCCTACATCATTGGCGACGGAATTCGCAGCATTCGGCAGTTGGTTGAAATCATCAATCGCGACCCCCGTCGCAGTAAAGACCATGCGACGGTTCTGACCCAGATTCAGCTCTGCGAAATCGCCGAGGCGGTGGTGACGGGTCAGGGCTATACGTTCGATTCGGTTCCGGCCGCAGGTCTGAAAGTCCTGATTCGCAACAACGCCAACCTGAGCGTCGGCGGTACCGCGGCCGACGTCACCGACCGCGTCCACCCGGACGTTGCTGCACGCGCCGTCGAAGCCGCACAAATGATTGGCCTGGACGTGGCGGGAATTGACGTGATCGCACAAGACATCTCCCGGCCCCTGGAAGAGCAGGGGGGCGTGATTCTGGAAGTGAACGCCGGTCCTGGCCTGCGGATGCATCTCGCCCCGTCATCGGGCAAGCCGCAGCCGGTCGGCGAAGCGATCGCCGCCATGATGTTCCCCGACGGCGAAGACGGCCGCATCCCGGTTGTTGCCGTGACGGGCGTGAACGGCAAGACGACAACGACACGGTTCATCGCGCACATCCTGCGCGGCAGCGGTAAGCGCGTCGGGTACACTTGCACGGATGGCATTTATCTGGATGAACGCCGCATCGACACCGGCGATTGCAGCGGCCCGGTCAGCGCTCAAATGATCTTGAGCAACCCCGTCGTCGAGGCCGCCGTGCTGGAGACGGCTCGCGGCGGCATCCTTCGCGCGGGACTTGGCTTCGACCGCTGCGACGTGGCCCTGGTCACCAATCTTGGCGAGGGTGACCATCTGGGACTTGGCGGTGTCGACACCCTGGAAGAACTGGCCGGCGTGAAGCGCGTGATTATCCAGAACGTTGGCCGCAACGGTTTTGGCGTGCTCAAGGCGGACGACCCGCTTACCGCCGAGATGGCCGAGCATTGCAGCGGCCGCGTGATTTTCTTCTGCCAGGATGCCGAACATCCGCTTGTCGTTCGGCACCGCCAGTCGGGTGGCCGTGCCGTGATCGTGCGGCACGGTATGCTGATCGTCGCCGAAGGCGAAGTCGAGATTCCACTTGCCGCGCTGGCCCATGTGCCGCTCACGCATGGCGGACGGATTGGCTTCCAGATTGAGAACGCCCTGGCCAGCGCTGCTGCCGCATGGGGCCTGGGGCTGCCGCGCGATCTGATTCGCACGGGCTTGGAGACGTTTGGGTGTGATTTGGAGCAATCGCCCGGCAGGTTCAATTTGCTCGAAGTCGGCGGCGCGACCGTGATTGTGGACTACGGTCATAACCCATCGGCGCTGGCAGCGGTGATTGAAGCGATCGATCAGTTTCCCCCCTCGCTTCGCACCGCGGTTTACACGGCTGCCGGTGACCGCCGCGACTGCGACATGATCTGCCAAGGCGAGCAGCTTGGCGATGCCTTCGACCGCGTGATCCTCTACGAAGACCACTATGTCCGCGGCCGCCGCGAAGGCGAGATTATGGGCTTGATCCGGCAGGGCCTGGAAACCGGCTCCCGCGTGAGCGAAGTGATCCAGGTTAAAGGCGCCATCCATGCCGTCGAATCGGCCCTCAAGGGGGTCCTGCCCGGCGACCTGCTGTTGGTCCAGGCCGATGAAGTGGACGAAACCGTCGATTTCATCAAACGCTACCTTGCCGCAGACCCCACCTCTCGCGAGATCGTCTTCACCGAAGCGCTCAAGGGGGTAACTTCGGATTCCCCGTCGCTGCTTGCCACGGCGCCTGTGATTCGGTAATCTCGCCGTTGTGATGCGAACGGTCCTCAACTGCCAATGCCTGCTTTATCAAAAATCCGGCGAGTGGTCGCGTTTGCTCGAGGCGGCCGGCTTTGAGATTCGCGATCCAACCCCGGCGGATCGAGCGCTGAGCGAGGCTGAACTGATCGCCAACCTTGACGGCGTCGATGCTACGATCGCCAGTGGGGAGCCCTATACGTCGACCGTTTTTCAGGCGGCGCCGTCACTGCGCGTGATTTCTCGCACCGGCGTCGGCTACGACGCAATCGACGTGGCCGAGGCAACGCGCCGGGGCATTTGGATTGGCGTCACGCCGGGTGTTAACCAAGGCGCCGTCGCAGAACACGCCTTTGCCTTGATCCTGGCCATTGCAAAATGCATTCCGGGCAATCATGCGAATGTCATCGCTGGCGGTTTCGCAAGACAGCCCACGTATGCACTCCGCGACAAGGTCCTCGGATTGATTGGTTTCGGCCGTATCGGTCGCGCGATGGAGCGGCTCGCGCGGGCATTTGACATGCATCTGGTCGCAACCGATCCCCGCCTGCCGCTCGGCGAATCGGCAGGCACTCGCATGGTCGCCTTGGAAACGCTGTTGGCCGAATCCGACATTGTCAGCTTGCACGCGCCACTCATGCCCGAAACACGACGACTGATCTGCGCGGAGACGATCGCCCAAATGAAAGACGGCGCCGTGCTCATCAACACGGCCCGCGGCGGACTGGTGGACGAGCAAGCCCTCGCGAACGCCCTTCGATCAGGCAAAATCAGCGCCGCCGGCCTGGACGTTTTCGAGCAGGAACCGCCCATCGGCTCCCCCCTGTTGTCCGCGCCCAACGTGGTTCTTTCGCCCCATATGGCCGGTATCGACGAGCTATCCCTCGCCGACATGGCCGCCATGGCCGCTCAAACGATCATCGATGTGTTCGCCGGACGATTTCCGGGCGATCGGATCGTCAATCGGCCCGATCCGTGAAACGAGCGCGCTACGCGAAGCCCGTGAGTTGCAAACCGCGGGCCTGGCTGATGGGGCGCACACGCGCCGAACTGTCAGATCGCCAGAACTCCGGAGCCCGACCATGCCGTTCGATACAATTCTGCAGCGCAAGATCATGGGCCATTTCGCCACAGGTGTGACCGTCGTCACCACGCGCGTTGGCGACGATCTGTACGGCATGACCGCCAATGCCGTCACGTCGTTATCGCTTGCTCCGCCACTGGTGCTGGTCTGCGTTGAAAGGCACGCCGCGATGCTCGAACACCTGCGGACGAGCAAGTGCTACGCCATGAACATCCTGACCGAGGCTCAACAAGATATTTCCACGCGGTTCGCCAGGAAAGGGCCGAAGGAATTCAGCGATCTCGACTGGTTTCCCGGCGAAACCGGTTCGCCCATCTTGCGTGCCTCATTAGCCTATGTCGATTGCCGCGTGGTGGACATTGCCTCCGGGGGGGATCATGATGTTTTTATCGGTGAGATCTTCGCCGGCGGATGTTTGAATCCCTCCGAACTGCCGCTCTTGTATTACTCAGGCGCCTACCGCACAATTTCATCCATCAAGTAGACATTTGCCCAGAAAGGTTTCCCGTGCCTCAACTTGCCATGATTGCCGTCATCCTGTTTGCAACGGTAGCTAACGCCGCTCCACCGCGAGTGTTGCCCACGGACCAATTGCCCAATGACGCTCGTCTGAAGCCGCCGAAGGACCTCGATGGTTACTTTCCCTTCACGCCGCCCAAGACGGTGGAGGAGTGGAACGCGCGGGCCGGGCAAGTTCGGCGGCAAATACTCGTGGCGCTTGGCTTGTGGCCGATGCCCGGCAAGACGCCGCTCAAGGCGACGCTTCACGGCCCCGTCGAGCGGCCGGAGTACACCGTTGAAAAGGTCTTCTTTGAAAGCTATCCCGGATTTTTCGTGACGGGCAGCCTGTATCGACCGAAAAATGCACAGGGCAAAGTGCCCGCAGTGCTCGTGCCGCATGGGCACCACCCGAATGGCCGATTCAACGAAGAGTCGGATCAGTCGGCTCGCAATCAGATCGCGGAAGGCGCCGAGCGGTTTATCACCGGCGGCCGCTTCCCCCTGCAAGCCATGTGCGTCACGCTCGCACGGATGGGCTGCATCGCGTTTCATTACGATATGGTCGGATATGCCGACAGCACACAGCTATCGCACAATCACGTTCATTTATTTGACCTTGATACCAAAGACGGGGCCGCCGTCATGGGGCCACGCGAGACTGGCTTCTACAGCGCCGAGGCGGAATTGCAATGTCAAAGCGTGATGGGACTGCAAACTTACAATGGCATCCGCGCAATTGATTTTGTGAGCGAGTTGCCGGAAGTTGATGCATCACGGATTGGAGTCACGGGCGCAAGCGGCGGCGGCACGCAGACAATGATCCTGGCGGCCCTCGATCCGCGAGTAACGGCCGCCGTGCCAGTAGTGATGGTTTCCACCTCGATGCAAGGGGGCTGCACGTGTGAAAACGCATCGCTCTTGCGTGTTGATACCGGCAACATTGAGTTCGCGGCGCTATATGCTCCCAAGCCGCAATGCCTGGTCGCGGCGAACGATTGGACGAAGGAGTTGGGCGCCAAGGGATTGCCGGAACTTCAGCAGCACTACAAGTTGCTGGGCGCGCCCGACAATCTCTCGGCCAGGCTCAACATTCATTTCCCGCACAACTACAACTTCGTCAGCCGCGAGGCGATGTATCAGTGGTTCAACACGCACCTGAAGCTTGGCCTGCCGTCGCCGGTGCTGGAAGAGGATTTCCAAGCTCTCAGCGTTACCGATCTCAGCGTCTGGGACCAAGAGCATCCCAAGCCGGCTGGCGGCGATGAATACGAGCGATCGCTCTGCAAGTGGATCCGCGACGACTCGGCTGGACAGCTTGCCTCGCTTGCAGCCAACGGCCGCGAGCAGCTGCGCGAGTATCGCCGCGTCGTGGGGGGTGCCTTCGAGGTGCTGCTCGGCGGCGGTGTGCCGGCCATGGAAGATCTGGAAGCCACGGTCGACCCACAGGCCAGGCCGCTCGGCAATTACTTCGCGGTCACCGGCACGCTACGGCGCAAGTCCATCGGCTCGGAAACGCCCTTCGTGATCTTAGCTCCGCCCAAGCGAGATCTGCACCATTACGTGCTTTGGATCGACAGAGCCGGCAAGGCTGGCTTGTTCGCCGAAGATGGTCAGCCGAAACCGGAAGTCCGCACGCTGCTCGATGCCAACATCGCCGTCATCGGCGTCGATCTATTCCTGCAAGGTGAGTTCCTTGCCGACGGCAAGGCGCCCACCGAGATGCGCCGCGTCGCGAACCCGCGCAAGTTTCTCGGCTACACGCTGGGGTACAACTATGCACCCTTCGCCGAGCGCGTACGCGATATTCTTTCGATGGCCGCCTACCTGCGCACGAACCAGCTTCAAGAGGGGGATCAACTGTCAGTCGTCGCTTTTGACGGGGAAGGCAAGTACGTCGCCGGCGCACTCGCGGTGGCGGGCACAACATTCGACCGTGCAGCCGTCG
>SXHT01000007.1 GCA_005773095.1 Planctomycetaceae bacterium | reverse complement strand
GTCGATCATCTTGCCCATCACACCGCCGGTGCTGTTGGAAGCGACGATCAGAACGGGGTTCAAGTGGAGTTGCTCGGCGGTGATTCTCTGCAAACTGCCGAAGAGGGCATTCGATGATGTGTCGCTGCCCGTCAACGCCACGCCCAACCAGCCGAGCATGGGCGCGAAAAATGGATACAACCAGCCCGTGTGCGTAAACGCAAGTCCGAGCGTGGCATCGCCGCCGCTATACTTGGTCGTGAACGCCAGGGCCAACATGCAGGCGATTGTCAGCAGGGCCTCCCGCATTTTCCACACCGTCTCGGCAAACAGGCCCACGAACCGGATGGGGGGCACGCGCAACCAAACCGCGGTCAGCACCGCCGCGATGAAGATGCCCGTGCCGGTAGCCGACAGCCAATTCACGTCATAGCGCGCTTCCTCGGCCTTGGTCTTTGCGACAATTGGAGGGGTACGGGCCACTTGCTGGTGCAGATGGGGGACAACAAACGACGGTTTGCTGATTTCGTTCAGCTTCTGCTTTACATCGGGCCAACCCCACAAGAAAACCATCGTTGACAGCAGCACCCAAGGAAACCAGGCATAGGCCACCCTCGCCCCAGTCAGCCGGGCGTGCGACTCCGCGGCCGCGGTCGGCTCGGCCTCGTCGGGAAACCGCCAGATTTCCTTGGGCTGCCAGAACCGCAGGAAAATCGACAGCGCAATCATGGAGCCCACGCCGCCCCCAATATCCACAAGTGTCGGCCCGTGAAAGTTCGAGATCACGAATTGGGCCGCGGCAAACGTGCCTCCGCAAACCAGGATCGCCGGCCAGCAGCCAACGACACCGCGCCAGCCGCTGATTGTGGCCACCAGCCAGGCAGGCACGATCAAGGAGAACAACGGCAACTGGCGTCCCGCCATCTGCGAAAGTTGCATCTCATCCAAACCGGAGACTTTGGCCAGTGTGATGATCGGCGTGCCAAGCGCCCCAAACGCCACCGGAGCGGTGTTGGCAATCAGCGACAAACCAGCGGCGTACAGTGGCGAGAACCCCAGGCCGATCAAGAGCGCCGCTGATATGGCGACGGGCGTGCCGAACCCGGCTGCACCTTCCAAAAAGCTACCGAAGGAAAAGGCAATCAACAGCGCCTGCATGCGGCGATCGGGCGAAAGCGCTGCGACCGATCGCTTCACCACTTCAAACTGCCCGGTCTGGACGGTGAGCTGATACAAGAACACAGCGGCCAGCACGATCCAGCCAATCGGCAGCAGGCCAAATAGCGCACCATAACCGGCTGCGGCGAGCGCCTGGGGAGCGGGCATTCCAAAGCCATACACGGCACCCAGCACGGCCGTCATCAAACCGGCCACCGCCGCAAACGGCGCCGACCTGCCCGCCACCAGCAGGCCCAATAGCACGACAATCGGCGCGCCGGCCAGCATCGTCGAAAGCACCGGCGAACCCAGCGGATCATAATTTTGCAGCCACATGCGATGAGTCCAGGGTTGGCCGCTTGCGGCTACGCCGCCTCGAACGCTACGCTACCCTATCCACCAATCCGCCTCACCACAAGCACCGGGAGCCATCCAACCATGTCCGCCAGTCGCAAAGCCGAAGTTGAAGCCGCACAGAAGTCCATCGACTTCTCGAAGCATACCTACCAGGTCGTGCTCGACACCACGATGGGAAAAATCACGCTGGACCTCCTGCCCGCAGTCGCCCCAGGCCACGTCAAGAACTTGCTTGGGCTTACGCAGATTGGCTACTACGACAACTTGATTTTCCACCGCGTGATTAAGGGCTTCATGATCCAGGGTGGATGTCCAGAGAGTACGGGAACGGGCGGGCCAGGCTACACGATCAATGCCGAGTTCAACGCGACCAGACACGAACCCGGCGTGGTATCGATGGCACGCACCAATGACCCCGACAGCGGCGGTTCGCAGTTTTTTATCTGCCTCGAAAAGGCTCCGCACCTGGACCGCCAATACACTGCCTTCGGCAGGACCGCGGACCAGGCGAGTCTCGATGTGGTCAAGGCGATCGGCGTTACACCCACCGACGGCAGCGACCGCCCGAAAACTCCCGTGAAGATCCGCAAGGCAACCATCGTGACCAAGGCGATCTGATCCCAACAGGTGTTCGGACCTTAGAACGCCCGGGCGGTGGACGCGATCTGGTTGTGCCGGAGGGCGAATTCCAGATCGGCTTCGCTTAATCGTTCGAACGGCACCGTAGTGAATCGGCCGTTCTCTTTGAACAGCCGAACCTTGCCGTCGACGACCACGATCAGTCGCGCTCTGACACGGAACCTGCCCGTGTTATCCACCCATTCGCGGAAGTCGTTGACGGCGATGACAGAAACTCGGGGTGTGGCCGTCGAAGAATTAAAGAGATTCTCCGCATCGGCGTCAGACGGTTTCTCGGCAGGAGCTTTCTCAGCAGGGGGCGCCTCATCGGACGCGTCTGCGGCCGGATCTGCGAACAGTTCGTCGACCGCTTCGACCGATTCGGCCGGAGATTCTTCCGCCGATTTCGCCTCGGGGCCCTTGGCCGGCGCCGGTTCTTCCGCCGCCGAATCATCATCAAATAAATTCTCCACCTCCTCCGCCGGTTTCTCGGCCGGAGCTGGCTCTTCCGGGGCAACTTCCGGCGCTACGTCGGCCGGTTCTTCGCGCGAAGGCGCGGGCTGGGTCGGCTCAGGAGAAGACTCGTCTGCTGGCATTTCTTCGTCCGCCGGCGCAGGTTCCACCGCCGGCGCCGGCGTTGGTGCGGGCGCCTCGGTCGGCGCTTCCGTCGGTGGCGGAATTTCCGGCGCCGGCTCAGTCGACAAGGGTGCTGCTGCCGCCGGCGCGGGTTGCGGCGCTGGCAACGATTCAGGCGGAACTGGTTTCGCCGGTGTGGGTTCGTCAGGCGACAGTGTCGGCTGCGGCGTGTCCTGACGGGCAGCCGGATCCATGATCGGTTTGCTCGAGGTGTGAGTCTCGTTCGATTCCAGCATCATTGTTCCGCTGGCACACGGATCGCCTTCGGTCGGACACGGATTGCATTCTGCCGGACGCGGATTGCACGCCGGCTGGCAAACGCGGTAACACGGCGAGCAACAACGGCTGCGGCGAAAGATCCGACACGCCAGCGCGGTATCGACTGCCAGCGAAAAAACCACCAACCCCACTACCAGCAATTTGCCGTAGTTTCGCATCAGAAGAATCCCTCTTGAGGAACGCCGAAATTCTGCCCCGCGGTCAGTCCGCTGAGGCACGCCAAGATCCTATCCTAACTTGCCAAAACAGACACTGCAATCGGCCGAGTCTCTCGCGAAGCCCATCACTTTGCCGGTCCGCAGAAAGCAGTCGCTCAGTAGCGAAAATACCGGTTGTCCGGCCGTCAAGGCGGTGCGCTCCCATCAGGTCGCGACCGCTGGGGGACTTCTTTCGGATCAGCCCCTGATTCGAGTCAGCGCCTGCGCAATCTCTTGTTCGAATTCTTCAGTAGAGTTCAGCGGCTGCTCGGGATTGGTGATCGGGCGAATCGAGTCGTCGTTCTCCGACCAATCAATTGCACCGTAGCGGGCGGGCTGATCTCGGCCGAGAAGCGCGCCCTCGTAGGCGTCGCCGCCGTTGTAGTGCCAGAACTCCCAGGGGTATTCCACGAAGCCGTGGCGGCGCATGATCGCGGTGATCTCCGCCCGATGGTCGCGTGCTGCCGCGGAAACAAAGGGCGACGCCATGGGAGTGCGCTCCGACATTTCCAGATAGGGACCTCCGCGATCGACCTCCTGGCCGTTGTCGATCCGGAAGACGGAGATGTCGATCGCGCTCCCCGACATGTGGGTGCCGACCTTGGGCATGAGGGCGACGAGGGTCATGCTGCGGCGGCGGAAAAATTCGGGCGTCGGATTCGCACCGTTCAATTCCCAGATGACGCTGCGGAGAATCGCGTCGAAGACTGCCGGCTGCCGGCCGCAGTATTTCTGCATCTGCCGGGTACGGAATCCGTCCTCGACCTTCATGCACCAGCCGCGGCGGTTCATCTCTTCGCCGGCGGCGAGGAAGCCATCAATCTGGCCGGCGCGGAGGTAGTAGAGGCGGTCGAGTCCCAGCGCATGCTTCGCGGACGAAAACTCGATCTTCACGCCGGCGGCCCGGGCCGCCGGCTCCAGCGCCGCCATCTTTTCTCCGCATTCCTGCACGGGAAAAATCAGGACCTGCTGCATGAAGGCATGGGCCTTTTCGAGCTGCTCGGTCCAATAGGCGCGGCGTTGGTCCTGATCGTTTGGCATGAGAAAAGAAAGAGCGTGCGGTTAACTTGCGACGGCGGCGCAGGCACAGCCAGTTGAAAGCGAGCCGAAAGAACGGGCCTGGCCTCTGGTCGTGGAAAAACTAAAGGGGTCGGAAGAACTATCGGGGTCGGGAGTCATTGATGGTTGATGGTTGCCGGTCGGGTGGCGTAATGGGGCGGACTGTGGGTCGTCCTTATCGAACGAGCACTCCTCAGCATACCCGCAACCTGACACCATACCCCCCTTCTGTCAATATCAAGTAATGTCCTATCAATATACCCAAAAGGAATAAGCGTGCACGTATTTTTCGAGTCGAGACATTCGTTCCGTAGTGTCGGCAAATCTCGTACACTCGCCAGGCCGTTGTCACGATCGGGAGTGGGGTCACTAAACATTTGGTCGAAGTACTCGATCGGTGTCTCTGCGATAACGCTTGGGAATCCGCAGCTGCACCCGGAATGCGACCCAATAAAGCACACGTTCGGTTCTGGGAAGTACTTTCGCACAACCGCCTGATCGGAATTTAGGGCCTCAACCGAGATGAACGGGCCCTTGCGTTCTCTCAGCTTAACGCTCGAGCCAGGGTACACTATCAAGCACACACGGACTTCTCCTGTCTGCCGAACGACACGGTTCAGTAAGCGGCGTGAGATGACTGTCCATTCGAACACGCCCGGTTACGCCGCTCCACTGCAACCGTTTGTTCGGGCATTCGTCGTGGCTTTGGGGTGTTCGAGTTTAGCCGGTTGTGGATTCCAATTCCGTGCTCGTCTGGCCAATGCGTCCGCGTGCTGCGGCCAATCGTGTAACGTCGCCGGATCAAAATCCGCGCCGTTTGGCCAGACCAAGGTATGCACCTCACGGTCGATTCTCACCTGGTTGAAGAGGCTAAACTCCTGTAAAGGACCAAATAGTTCACCCCCAAGTACGGGACCGAAGTCGATAGTTCGGTCGCTTCCATCATCGAACACGATATGAAGTGTGTGACTGCCCACAATCTGAAAATCGCGTACGCGACAAATGGGATGAGTCATGTTTGTTTACTCCAGCGGCGCAATCGGTAGCGGAGCTTGCCCTGCCTGCAATCGTGTCCAGTCGGCTACGAGCTCCTCCTGGTGAAGCTCTGCCCAG
>SXHT01000056.1 GCA_005773095.1 Planctomycetaceae bacterium | reverse complement strand
TATCCGGGCCCTGGTCTGGGCGGTCACTGCAGTCCCATCGACCCGTTTTATCTGAGTTGGGTTGCCCGCAAGTACGGCATGACCACCCGGTTCATCGAAGTGGCCGGCGAGATCAACACCTCGATGCCGAAGTACGTCATCCAGCGTCTCGGCGAGGCACTCAACGACCAAGGCAAGCCGCTCAACGGCAGCAAGGTGCTGGTGCTCGGCGTGGCCTATAAAAAAGACGTGGATGACCCTCGCGAAAGCCCGTCGTTTGTGCTGATGGAGTTATTACAGAAGGCCAAGGCCGTGGTCAGCTACAACGACCCGCACGTGCCAGGCATGCCGAAGATGCGGCATCACAACCTGCCAGCGATGAAAAGCGTGCCGCTGACCGAGTCGATGCTCAAAGCCCAGGACTGCGTGCTAATCGCCACCGACCACACGGCCTATGACTACGGCTTCATCGTCAAGCATGCGAAGCTCGTGATCGACACCCGCAACGCGACCAAGCACGTCCGCGACGGCCGGGAGAAAATTCGCAAAGCCTAGGTGAAGCCGTAGGCCGTTGAACGGCGCAGCTGGCCCGTTCGATGAACGGTAACCATTCACGGGCCAGGAGGGCCCTGCCCATTTTCCTGGGAACCACGTTGGACAACCACCCAACCGTAGGATGCACTTCTCGCGAATTCGCCGGGAGGATGAGCTAGCCCCCAGCCCGTGCGCGGTTTCCTGGTTACCAGCCTGGAGCTGAAGCGGCCCGCGAATGGGTCGCGAGGACGCTTTGGGAATTGAGCGCCCCGATTGCCGCCGAGCCGAGCATGCCTACTTGGCAGGCGCCGGCTTGCTTTTGCCAAACATTGCCAGCCAGCTTTTCTTGGCGTTTTTATCGTCAGGGGGAAGCGCAGGATCGTTCTTGCCGGTCGCAATCGCTTCGGCCAGCCCGAGGATGGCCAGCGTGATTGGGGCTTTCGGAGCCTGCTCGATGAGCGGCACGCCGTTATTGCGAACTTCGACCATCGTGCGGAAGTCGTTGGGCAATTGCCAGAAGATTTCGCGGCCAATTGTTTCCTGGGCTCTTTTGAGACCAATTTGATTATCCAGGCCCCCGCGATTGACGATGATCTTGACCTTGTCTTTCATCGAGTTCATCTGGCTGAAGGACATCATTAGCCGCACCACGTTTCGCAGGCACGGTAAATCGAGCTGCGTGACGAGCAGCACATGAGTGGCCATTTCCAGGGCCACCATATCGATCGCGCTGTAGCTCTTTGAGCAGTCGATGATGACGTGCGAAAATGTGGCCTTTAGCAGGCCAATCACGCGCCGTAAGTCGTCGGCGGTTACATGCTGGACGTCTTCCAACTGGACCGGACGTGGAAGCAGGTACAAGCCCGACGAGTGTTTCGTCAGCGATCTCTTGAGCAGCGTGAAGTCGAGCCGCGTCACGTTCTGCGCGACGTCAACGAGCGTGTAGTCGGGAATTGAATCGAGAAACACATCCGCGTCGCCCAGGCACATGTCGATATCGATCAGAGCCACGGTGTTACGTGGGTCCGCGGCCAGGGCACAACCCAGATTAACGGCCAGGCTGGTCGTGCCGACGCCTCCGGTGGCACCGCAAATCGCAAGGATCGTGCTGCCACGAGCCCGGTTTTCGCCGCGGCCCCACTTGAGATCCGCCACACGCTCTATCGATGAGAGCAGGTCCTCAATTTTCACCGGCGCGGGAATGAACTCTTTAACCCCCGCGCGCATGGCTCGCAAAATCAGGTTGCCATCGGTCGACGAGCTGGTGACCAGCAGCACACAATCCGCACTGGCATCGTGGATCTGCTGGACGAGCGCAAGCCCTTTCTCTGGGTTGCTGTCCAAGGCGATCAGGCCAATGTCGGGATGCGTCTGATGGACGACGTCGGCGAAGAATTCGTACCGCGAGCACTCGGCTTCGAGCCAGACCGAATCCATGCCAAGCAGGTTGGTCTTCAAGCGCTCTCGCGTGGAATCGTTCGGATCGACGATGGCGAGTCTTAGGACGTGGCTCATGCAGCTGCACTGGTTGCGAGTAGTGGGCAGCAGACAGAAAAAATGGGCCGGGCCAGGAGCCCCATTTCCAGCCCCGCCTGTTATCTGTCCTCTTAGTTGATTACGTCATAACCCGTGGGTCCAATTAACCCAGGTTCGCCGGATTCAGCGCGTGCGGCCGGTGTTGGAGTCTGAACATTCACGGCGGGCGGGTTGTAACGCGCCGGGGCGGACCGCCCGGACGGCGCCGACGCTGCGGGCACTGCCGCGGCAGCAGGCCTGCCCGACGAACGGTTTACAAAACCGCTGGAGGAACGCTGCGTGGCGGCGGTGCGGGCCGGATTTGTGTTCGAGCGGTTGAACGCGGGTCGCGTCGATTGCGACGCGTTTGGCGGTTGTGGGGCCGGAACGTCTTCGATCGTGGCGCCTTCCTGATCGACCGGTGGGCTGGGACCGACGCCCTGAGGCACAATGGCGGGGGACCCGTGTTGACCTCCGATCGTGCAATTGCCGTTCATGCATCCATCCCCCAGGCAGTTGGGATTGGCTACTTCCAGTTTGCCCTGCAACAGCAGCTGGCAGTCGCTGGGCGACAGCGTGCTTTCGCCGGGACCGCATTGGGGCACTTCGTGCGGATCCATCGCCTCCGCCATTTCAGGTCGGACCATGACGAGCAGTTCAATTTCGTTGACCGTGTCATCGACGCGGCGGAACGGCACGCCCAGGTATGGCAGGTCGCTGAGCCAGGGCAAACCGCGGCGGGTGGCCTCAATGCGCGTTTGAATCAGACCGGCGAGGGCGAGCGTCTGGCCGACTCTAAGTTCCACGCCGGTGTCGACCTGCCGCGTGCGAAAACCCGGGATCACGCTGCCATTGAGCGTAACCGAAAGGGATCGATCGATTTCACTGATCCGAGGACGAACCTCGAGTCGCACGCGGCCGTCCCCCAGCACAATGGGCACAAAGTCCACCTGCGTGCCGAACGGGCGGAATTCGACCGATACGTTGCCGAGGCCCTGAGGAATCAGCACGGGAATTTCACCACCAGATTGGAAGTAAGCCGGCCGGCCGCTGACCGTGACCAGCGTTGGCTCGGCAATCAGCTTTGCGACGTTGTTTCGCTGAAGGGCCGAAAGCACGCCAAAAAAGCTGTTGTTGCCGTCGACGATGCCGAACGAAAAAGTTTCATCCGCGGCGGTCGTGATCGTGGTGGCCGTAAAGCTTTGCAGCAAGCCGCTGACGCCCGAGGTCACGAAACTTCCGTCCGACATCACGTCGGCAAAATCAAACCCCAGGTCGCGTAGTTTTGTCCGCGAGACTTCCATCACCTTCACATGCAGCATCACCTGCTGCGCGCCGCAGACGGTAATGTTGTCGATCACTTTGGGATAATAATCCTGGGCAATCTCGACGACACGTTTGACCGTCTCCGGCTTGTCGACGGTGCCTTTAAGGATGACGCTGGTGGCGGTGGGAACGACGCTAATCGTCGCTTCGGGGAACTGAGATTTGATCAGGCTTGTCAGCTCTTTGACGTCGCCAAGAATCACAATGTCAATGGCGTGGATCTTGCCTTGCTCATCCCAGAGATTGACCTGGGTGATGCCCGTCTTTTTCGCATGGATTTGAATTTGTTTGGCCCCGACGGGGGTTAGCTCGAGAATCTCGGGATTGTTCACCTGGGCGCGAGGAATTTTCATTTCCATCGTCAGGATGCGGCTCGTGTTGACCGTCATCTCGACGCGGTTTTCCGTAGACTCGATCTTGTGTACGAGGGGAGGCGCGCCGTCGTTGGCAACGACCGTGCCAGCCAGCAGCAAGAGGGCCCCGCATGCCGTGAAACTATGCAGAGACCTTTGCCAAGGGGTGAGAGTGGACATCCGTGTGCTTCCTTTGCGTATCCGTACGCGTGCGGACTGTGAATTGGGTCGAACTGGTGTTGCTAGCCGCCAGGCTCAGCCTGGGAGCAGCGAATCGCGGTTACCTGGTCAGTGAAATTCGCGGGCCGGCGGGGGCCGGCTTGGTTTCGGTATCGTCGGTGGTTGGCGTTGTGGTCGGCTCTTCGGTTGGCGGGGGTTCTTCAGGAGCGGCTTGTTGCGGCTCCGCCTGCGCGGGGGCCTGCGGCTGAGCGTTTCCCGTTGGGCCGACGACAGTCGACAGGCCCTCGCTATTGATTTCCGCCACTTCAATCGCCGATCCCTTGAGGACCATCATCTTCCAAGGGGCATCGTCTTGTTTTGCGACGGTTGCTTTCGTCTGCTGATGCTCGCGAATGAAGTCGAGCAGGTTTTTCGTGGCCGACGCCATGCCCGACGCTGCCGTCGAAATCTGACTTGAGGCCACGGCTTTTCGTTTTTCGGCGGCGCGATTGGCGCCCGAGCCGATACCCAAGATGTCGGCCGAGTCGGCGCCGCCGGCGTCGGAAACCTGGTTGTCATCGCCGTTCCGCAAGACCAACCGGATCGCGCCCAATTCCGTGGCCAAAGTGACTTTCTCGGCTTGCTCGGGTGTCACTAATAGCGAGATCGTTTTCGCTGCGATCGTCGGTTCGTCCTGGTCGGGGTTACGCTGAAACGCGGTGTCGACGGCGAAGACTTTGACGTCTTGTAGAATCGTCTTGGTCTGTGTTTCGAGGATGCCGTGCGAGGGATTTTTGTTTAGGAAGACGAGCACATCCACGCGATCGTCGGGCAAAATCAGGCTGCCGCCGCCGCTGACCGCGTCGACCCGCACAGCCACCACGCGATATCCCTTCGGAATGCCGATGCTGGCCTGATGGATGGCGTCGGTGTCGATCAACTTGGCGGCGATGATTGGCTCGCCGAGATAAATCTTCTGGCGAGCCCGCTTGCCCTCGTAGTCTTCAACCTTGGTAATTGCACCCTGGGGCACTTTGGACTTGGGCCATTCTTCTATTTTGACGTTTGCGGCAGTC
Source organism: Planctomycetaceae bacterium (assembly GCA_005773095.1). Classification (GTDB taxonomy): domain Bacteria; phylum Planctomycetota; class Planctomycetia; order Pirellulales; family PALSA-1355; genus SXHT01. Next base: position 12,824 of record SXHT01000056.1, on the reverse strand, counting down.
AGTGTCTCGTTGGAGTTGATGTCGTTCAGGGCAACGATGATCGCTTCGGTCTCGCCGGGCGTCCCGCTGTTATTTCGGCGCTCCATCACCTGGCTGATGCCAATCGAAGCGACCAGGCCGCAGCCCAACGCGAGCGCCAACAGAACAATCGATTTCGAACGCATCGGTTTCCCCCCTAACGCAGGACGGATGGTAAACCCGTCCTCCGCACGCAGCTTGGCTACTGCACCGTTTCGCGGCGCATGGCGGACTGGGCCGTCATCGTGGTCCCCCCAAGGAACATTGGCGATGGCAGCCAGCTAACTTGACTAAAAGGCACCGAAACCGTCACAGTCACCGGCTGGCCGTAACCCGCACTGCTGGGGTTAGTCGGATTGCAGGCAATCGTGGGGCTGTTGATTTTGGCCGCCGTCAGGTAATTGGTGACAGCCGTCGTCACTTCGCCGGCTGTGCTATTGTCCAGCACGCCGACACGGGCCCCCTCGCGGGCCGCATTCGTGAGCAATTGCTGCACCATCACCATCCGGCCGTATTCGATCATGCCAAACACCAGCAGAAAGAACACGGGCGAGACGACCGCGAACTCAACGGCAGCGGCCCCCCTTCGGTTTCTTCGGCACGACCGACAAGATTTCTCTAGTTTGGTTGACATGACGTACCTCGTAGGTAATAGCAGGCACTCTCCGCGTGCCGTGCACTTCAGGTTGTAGGTCTCATTGTCTCGCGCTCGTCACGCGGAGCGTGACGGCTACTTACACCAACATGCCCGTCCAGGCAAAGTAGGCAATCGTGCCAATGGCAATCGGGATTCCGTAGGGCAGCAACATCATCGTGGGTTTTCGTTCTGCGGCGATAGCAGCTAGCGTGTCGGGGTTCCTGATCGTGGTAATCTCACTCCAAATCAGCCAGAACTGGTCGTGGTGCTTCTGCCAGGTCTTCTGGTACAGCACCATTCCAACGGCGATCAAACCGCCGAGTACCGCGGAAACGCAAAAGGCGTACAGCGTGGTGGTGCCCCAAACCCACGCACCCACACCAGCCAGCAACTTCACGTCCCCCGCGCCCATCCCGCCCACGGCGTAAGCGGGCAGCAGCAGCGCCAGGCCGACAATGGTGCCAGCCAGGCTCCACCCCAGACCCTCCCAACCGAAGAACGCGAAGCTGTAGATCCAGCCGCTGACGATCATGGGATACGTAATCAGATTGGGCACCTTGAGCTTCTTGCCGTCAATATACGCCGCGATGACCAAGGTCATGCTGACGACCCAGACGGGCCAGTTTTGGGTTACCGCGTGTAAAAGGGCCTGAGGAAAAGCCATGGCAATCTGTCTCCGCAACAACTTCGTGATAAATGAGGCTCTACAAACTATCCACGCGGCGCAAAGAGCATGCCAAACATCGTGGCCACGACGGTGAGGAAGGCCCAGGCCATCTCGGCTGAGATCGTGAGCGATTCGATTGGAATATTGGTGACCAACTGCTAATCCTCCGCTTCGACGGGATATCTTCGCCCAACTCAACCGTAGCTTACGAACTTTCCATCGGGGGCCGAAATCGCCAACCGTGGCTGGAACTTTCTCACTGCCCTCCTGAAACGCAATCCCCTCGGCGACGGAATAATCCGAACGCCGAGGGGAAGTCTATGCTCTTCAAGCTCAGACCCAACAGGTACTACGAGCCCGCAATCGAGGCGGCGACGTTGGTAAACGTCGTGTTGGCGTTGGTGCCGACCGACTGAATGGCGGTCAAGCACACGATCACGATCAGGGCCAACATCACGGCGTATTCAACCGCGGTCGGGCCGTCCTCGCTCTTGAGGAACTTCTGCAACTTCAGGGCGAAACTCTTCATGGAAACCTCCGCTTCGGCCGTCGGGCGCTGGTCACAGGGACGTTCAGCAAATCGACGCACCGGATAAAGAACCCTCTCGGGCTGGTCCCACCGCGACACTCTCCGAAGAGAGTGCTGGCCTGCCGCGCGGCTTTGCCAGCCCATGTGTTAATGTTGCGCCCCTCCTCGCTCCGCTCGAATGTCAGACTGCGGCTTGCCGGCGAGGACTTCGCACGACAAACAGCCAACACCCTTTCGGCAACCACGCGAACCGCGGCGGAATCGCCCGGCCCCATGGCTTTGCGTCCCGGCCTTACGACCGGTTTGCCTTTATCGAGGATGAAGAGGCTGCAGGCCTCTGTGCTTCTCAAGCGAGCGTGGCCGGTAAACGATGTGTTTGTCCGGTTGATAGGTTGCTCGCTTTCCGAGTGTCGTGCCCAGCAGATCACCGGCTGCGTCACTCGGAAGAGTTTGACGAATTCACGTCCCCCTCTGCGTGAACCATAGTTCAATTCCGCAAGGTGTCAAATTGGGAACTTGAATATTTCTGGCGGTTGCAAAAGACTTTTTTTAAAGGCGGCATGGCGACCGGTGGGAAGCGTCCGCGCGACCTATAGTTTCTTGCCCGCCGGGGTGCCGCATCTCTCTCCCGCTACCGCCGAGCGGCGGGGTGCGAGGGCAAGGGATCAGGACTCAGAGCTGGCTGAGTCGGCTGTATCAGGAATAACGGTTACACGGCATATGCGTACCATCGCGCTTACGTTTGCAATCGTCTATGGTGCATCCCTGGCGGTCCTGATTTGCTTGCACATGCAGCCGGCCGTGCCTTGGGCATTCGTTTTGGGAATTGCGGCGGTGTTCGTGCCGCTGGCTTATTTAGCGACGGAAGGGCTTTATCTGCTGCGCGACCGAGTGGAACAACTCGGAACCTGGCGTAAACCCGCTGCGCTAATTTTCGGCTCAATCGGATTGGCTGCGTATGCCCTGCTGCCCAACACATCCGCTGTAATCCTGCTGCTGTTGCTCGCGTGTTTCGTGCACCTGGTGATTCTTCGGCGCGAGTTGATCAGGCCGTTGGCCTGGAGCATGCTGGTCCTGGTGTTCATGTTCGGCGCAATCTGGAATCTGAATCAAGCCGTCGGTCCGTTTACGCTCGGTCGCCTCAAGGACGCGGAGATGATTGCCGCGGAGCTGACCCTTTACAGGTACATCGTGGGCCATCCGGTTTCTGCCGAGGGACTGTTCCCCTGGCACTCGCCCCGTTGGTTGTTCTCGATTATCGAAACCGCGTACTTCTTGCTGTTTTGCGAACTGTTCGTCGTGATCTTTGTCCACGCGCGCCAGCGGATCAGCGCGGCCGGATTCTTCGCCACTTCCTTTGCGGCCTATCTGATCGGTCTTGCGGTGTTTTGCTGCTACCCCATTGTAGGACCCATTTGCACCGATCCGCGTATGTTCGCCCAGTCGTATCAAGACACCAACACGTATTTTCTGACGGTGCAGCAGGCAGGTTCCTACGCCGATATTTTGGCGCAGCGCCCTTGCCGTGGCTTTGCCTATTTGGTTGCATTGCCGAGCCTGCACGTGGCGATGGCAATGATCATGCAGCGGTTCCTCGCCCAGTCGCCAATCCACTTTTGGGCCTTCCTGCCTGTTAACATTTTGATGTCGCTGGCCACGGTCTACCTGGGCTTCCACTATTTCGTGGACATCGTCGGAGGGCTGGTCCTCGCCGAAATTGTCCTGGCTGGTTATGGGACCTGCCAGAAGCGGTGGGCGCGGCAGGCCCTTCCTGGCCCAAGCGTTAGCGAGGAAATCAAGAAACCTCAGGTGGAATTGCTCGCGTGCTAACGAGTCAAGCTAGCGAGCTCGATCCCCTTCGTGACGCACGACAACCACCGGACGGCCCGCACGGTCGGTTGCGCGGAAAACGTAACCGCCCAGGGCCTCATTCGCACGTCCATTGGCCCCGCACTCGAATGTGCTGACCTGCAAATCGACAAACCACGGATCGCAATCCGCGAAACGGGCCGCATTCGCAGCGTACTCTCGGCCACTCATTACTTGCACATTGTCCTTTGCGGAGGCCAGATAAGCGATCGGCCATAATGTCCACCAGCATTCACTGACAATGAGCGCAGTGCGATCGGGCCTGTTGCGGGCGAAAATGTGTTGCAACGCCCGCTGTTTCGGGTCCATCTCCGCAGTGCGAAACGCGAGATGCGATTCGCCTCCCGTAGTGTCGAACACCTGGAAGTACAACCGCTCGTAACCAAACAGAAGTCCGCCCGCAACCGTCAGAAAAGCTGTCAACGCTACCGGCGAATATTGACACCCTGGTCGCAGCCACCAGGCGATTCCTCGCGAAACGACAAGCGTGATGGGCACGATTGTCCAGATTGCGTAGCGTTCAAAGTGAGGCTGGACTCCGCGCGGTCCCGCCACCACATAAAACGCCGCCAGTGAAATAAACAAGCCGGCCGCGAACCTTGGGTACAGCGAGTCGTGAGCTTTCTCGACCTGCTTGGCAAAACCGTAAACTGCCAGTCCGGCGGCGCACCAGGTCAACACATCGGACCATCCGACGGCATCGCTTGTGACGCCACCGCTAATAAATTGGTAGATCGTTGTTCCCAAGAACAGACGGCCAAGATCGAGGGTGAAACGGCCCAACTCAGTCGCTGAACGCCATGCGAACACGACCGCCAACAAAACCACGATCACGGCAACCAGCCGCGGGCCGGCGGCCCTCGGCTTGTCCCACGGCACAACACACGCAACCACCAAGGGCAGCAAGAACACATTGGTCGGATGCACCCAAATTGCCGCCAGGAACGCCAGCGATAACCAGAGCCAGTTCCACCATGAATGACCCGCCCCTTTCGCAATTGCAATCGCCGCGTACACCAGCAGCACACTCGCCAGCGGCGTTTGGCTTGAATCCCAGGCAAACCGGCTGTAGGAGATCATCACCGGAAGCACCGCGAGAAGCAGGGTTGAGACAACCGCGGTCGTCCGATCCAAGATTCGCCGACACAACCAGAAGTTAACGCCAATGGCCAATAGTCCGCTGACGACACTGATGCTTCGCAGCAGTGCAATCGATGGCGGAAATACCGCGTGCAGCGCAACCAGGGGTCCGCAGAAAAAAAAATTGAGCGGATTTCCGCTCGGCGTCTGCCAGGCGATCGGCTCCCCCTGCAGGAACTTCACGGCCTGCACGCCAGACCATGCTTCATCGCCGTTAAGTCCGGGAGTGTGATCCAGGTCGACGACACGAAACCAAATTCCGATCAGTACCAGGCAACTAACGACCGCGACGGTCGCAAGCTTCCCTCGGAGACCCTGCTTCGTCGCGACGGGCCGGGTGCCGCAGTCCTGGTCGGACAAGGTGGGGCTGGTCGGCATGGATCGAAGTTGCGGATGGTAGGGTGGGATCGGCGAAGCGCGGGCCCATCACCACCACCCTACGTCATGAAGCCAAGCTATGGTTGCAAAAAGAGCAACACCAAGGTCTTACCGTCGCCTCAACACATCCATGGCATGGCTCGACGACGTATTGCACGGATTGACTGCCGCCGACGCTTGGGGCTACCACGGCAATCAACCGACGAACACGGAACCCGCCGCCTTGGCAGCCATGGCGCTTGTCGATCGCGGAAATATTGCCGCGGCGCAGCGCCCCCTGGCCTGGCTGGTTGAGCATCAGTGGTCCGACGGAAGTGTCGGCGCCACGGGCCAGGAGGATTCGCCGGGTTGGACCACGAGTCTGGCGATCCTCGCCTGGCGCAAGGCGGATCTGCTTGTGGGCGCAACAAATCACCGTTCTGAACTCGACCGTGCTTTGGCCTGGACACTGCGGACGTCCGGCCAGACACTCGATCACCAGGCCGATATGGGGCACGATACCACGCTCACCGGTTGGCCCTGGGTGGAGGGCACGCACTCCTGGCTGGAACCCACCGCCTATGCCGTTCTCGCCCTCAAAGCGGCTGGCTACCGCGATCATCCGCGCACGCGCGAAGCAGTTCAACTGATCATCGATCGGTTGTTGCCCGACGGCGGTTGCAACTATGGCAACACCTTGGTCCTCGGACAATCGACGCGTCCACACGTGCAACCCTCCGGCATCGCGTTGGCGGCCGTGCATGAAGAACTCGATCCGAGCGGCCGTGTTCGACGCACGGCCGATTTTCTCCAATCATCGCTGGCTGAAACCACTACCGCCGCATCGCTAAGCTTCGCCTGCCTTGGGCTTGGCGCTGCAAATGCTCTGCCGCAATCTGCCGGCACATGCCTCGCAGGCGTGGCCCGAAAAGCGCTCCGCCGCGGCGCCTCACCTTACCAGTTGGCGCTACTCGTGCTGGCCGCGAGTGCGGCAGCAAAACCACTCCAATGACAGCCAACCCGATCAAACTTGAAACGCACCCGTGCAGCGCTAAATGCCGCATTTCGCGCAGGCGTTTGCTTGCGGGCGTCGGTTCTGCGCTGGCGGGCCTTTACGCCTTCGCCGGCGTGCGCCGTTCGCTTCGCGATCCGGCGCCGGTGTTGATCGCAACAAATCAGCGATACGATGGCTCGCTCGTGCAAACCATTCGGGACGGTCTGGCTGCCACGGGCATCGACCTCCGCGCACTGCGTGGAAAACGAGTGCTGCTCAAACCCAATCTCGTCGAGCCGACGCGCACCTCGCCGCAGATGACCACGCATCCCGCGATGATCGTCGCGGCGGCGGAGGTCTTCCGTCAGGCCGGCGCGATGGTAACTGTCGGCGAAGGCCCCGGCCACGTTCGCGACACCGAAATGGCGCTCGTCGAATCCGGCGTTCAAGAAGCGCTGGATGACAGCGACCTGGAATTTACCGACCTCAATTACCAGCAGGTCGGCTGGGTGAACAACCAAGGCCGTGCCAGCGATCTCGACGGCTTCTGGTTCCCACGTTCGGTCATTGAAGCCGACCTGGTCGTGTCCATGCCCAAGATGAAAACGCACCACTGGGTGGGCGTCACGGCGTCGCTTAAGAATCTCTACGGTGTGATTCCCGGCATCCAATACGGCTGGCCGAAAAACGTGCTGCACCACGCCGGAATTCCGCAAACGGTATTCGATATCAACGCATCGCTGCCGAAAACGATCGCGATCGTCGACGGCATCACCTGCATGGAGGGGGACGGTCCCATCATGGGAAGTGCCAAGCAGATGGGCCTCGTGGTGGTCGGCGCGAATCCCACGGCCGTGGATGCAACCGTTTGCCGAATCATGGGCATCGACCCCGCGAAGGTGAGCTATCTGCAGTTGGCGGCCGATTCGCTTGGGCCGGTCAACGATCGATTCATCGTGCAGCGCGGCGAGGAATGGCGGCACGTGGCGAGTCCGTTTCAGATTCTGGATCGGCCTTTCCTGCAAGAACTGCGCATCAAACCGGGATCATTGGTGACATGAAGACAGGCGCCGGACCACAAGCGATTTCCCGGCCGCCATCGCCAGGCAACGAGGGCCGGACAATCCTTGGCTGGACTTTGCTGGCCGGTCTGCTGGTGTTCGGCGCGATGTGCGCGCCGTTTTTTCTGGGACGTGTGTACACGGCGGATGATCTTGGCGAGTTCCACCTGCCGCTCCGCGACTTTTACTCGCGGCAGCTCGCGGCAGGCCAGCCCTGGGACTGGATGCCTTCCTTGTTCTGTGGATTCTATCTCACCGGCGAAGGTCAGTTGGGCGGTTATCATCCGCTGCACCTGCTGCTTTACCGCACGCTGCCGCTGGGAGCGGCATTCAATCTCGAACTCCTGCTGAATTACCCGTTCATTGCCGTCGGCACCTACTTGTTTCTGCGGCAACTTGGTGTGCGTCGAGATGGGGCCGCATTTGGGTCGCTGGTCTTCACGTTCTCCAGCTTCAACCTGCTTCACTTTGTGCATCCCAATGCGATTGCCGTGGTCGCGCATATCCCCTGGCTGCTGTGGGCAGTTGACATTCTTTGCCGGTCACCTGACCGCCAGCCTCGCGACCGGCAACGGGTCCATCTGGCCGCGTGCGGGATTGCGCTTTTGACCGGTTCTCAACTGTTGCTCGGCTATCCGCAGTACGTGTGGTTCTCCCTCTTAAGTGAGTTGGGTTACGCGGCACTGCGCCTCCGCAAAAAACGAGCCTGGATGCGCCCTGCCGCCGGATTGCTCGCCGCCACCGTGGTGGGAGGCCTGATCGGCGCCGTGCAAGTGCTGCCGACGGTCGACGCACTGGCAAACTCCACGCGCAATACCGTTCGCCATGAGTTTCGCACCAGCGGATCGCTGCACCCGCTTAATCTCGTGCAGCCCTTCGCGCCGTACCTGTTGGCAACCCGCGTCGCCGGACAGAACACGCACGAATTGGGAATGTACTTGGGTTGTGTGCCGCTTGTGCTCTGCTACGGGCTCTGGCTGAATCGAGCCCACTGGGGTCGCTCCGCTCGCGTGATCTGGCCGACGATCTTGCTCGGCTCGTTGGCCCTGCTCTACGCATTGGGGGAGTACGGACCGCTCTACCAACTGCAAGCAGCAATTCCATTCGTGCAAAGTTTCCGCTTTCCCTGTCGGGCGATTGTGCTCGTCGAATTGGCGGTCGCTGTGTTGTCGGCCATCGCATTTGTCCAGCTCGCTGGGAAAACTGCTCCTTGGTCGCAGTCTCTGTGGCTGCCGGCAGTCATCAGTGTAAGTCTCGCCGGATTCGCACCCATGGTCTTTCACCCATTCGTTTCTTCCATCCCACTGATCGCCGTCGGCCCGATGTTCATCCTGCTGGCAACCTGGCTGGTGTCGCACGTGGCTCGGGGATCCAAGTCGGCCCGAGTTCTGCTGGTGCTGCTCGCGGCCGGCGATCTGGCCGCCTACGGCCTCAGTTACTCCGTGCTTCCTCGCACGGAAAATCTCAACACGTTTGCGGCCTCAGCTCATCATCCCCAATTGCCAACCAAGGGGCGAGTCGCCGTCAATACGGGTTCGACCGATTCCCTGGTGCGCTACGGTAATCGATTGGCACTCGCGGGGTACTCGCTGACAGACGGATATGCGGGGCTCGAACCCGCGCAGTCGACCGATGGTTCCCGGGCAGATTGGCTGGATAGGGCTTGTACCGAGTGGAAACGGTCTGACAACGGGGATTGGCTGCCACTGGGAAAACCCCGTCCCAAGGCACGGTTGGAATCGCGATTCGGGGAAGCAGATATTACCCGCAATAATCCCGGATCCATCGAAATTGCGACTCGATCCCAGCAGGCTGACTGGCTCACGCTTTCGGAAAGCTTTCAACGCGGTTGGACGGCCCGAATCGATGGCAAGGTGGTAGCGGTTATGCCGACCCAAGCAGGGTTTCTGCAGTGTCCGATCCCCCCGGGCGAGCACGTCGTCGAATTCCAATTCGAGCCGGCAAGTTTGCGCTATGGCGGCCTGCTGACCAGCTGCGGGCTAGGCTTAACGATGAGTTGGGCCGCACTGGCGCTGCGGCTTTCCAAGAAACTTTGATAAGGAATCAATCCATGCGTCCCCCGGCGGATCAGGTCCTCGTCAGCGGCGTTCTGCCCGTTTACAACGAGGCGAAGGTGCTCGACGAACTCGCGGCACGCGTTGTGCAGGCGATTGAGTTGACTGGCGCCAGGTACGAGATTGTGTTCGTGAACGACGGCTCAACAGACCGTAGCGAGCCAATTCTGGATCGACTTGCCGCTGAAAATAAGAACATCCGCGTCGTGCATTTCTCGCGCAACTTCGGTCATCAGGCGGCGGTGCAGGCGGGACTGGCCCACGCGTCGGGCGACGTGGTGGTGCTCATGGATTCTGACCTGCAAGACTCACCCGAGGCGATTGGCCGCTTCCTCGCGGAGTGGCGCGCTGGATACGATGTGGTCTACGCCGTTCGCACCGATCGGCAAGAGGCCTGGTGGAAGCGATGTCTGTTCGATGGATTTCACAACATTCTTGCCGCGGTTTCCTCGACGCCGGTGCCCGCGCATGCCGGCAACTTCAGTTTGATAGACCGCCGCGTGGTGCGCGAAGTTGTGGCGCTGGGCGAGCGTGACCGTTACTTGCCGGGACTGCGCGCCTGGGTAGGCTATCGGCAAAAGGGTTTGGAAGTGCGTCGCGGCGCCCGCTATGACGACCAGCCACGAGTCTCGCTGCGTGGCTTGTGGCGGCTGGCGAAGACGGCCATCTTCTCGTTCTCGTCGGTGCCGCTGGCAGTGTTCTACGTGATCGGCTACTTTTCGCTGTGCGTCTTCGCGGCGCTGAGCTGTTTCGCCCTTTATTGCAAACTGTTTACGATTCTGGCCATTCCCGGCTGGACCTCTGAGATGCTTGTGGCCAGCTTCTTCGGCGCTGTCAATGCACTGGGGATCAGCATTCTGGGCGAATACGTGACCCGTATTTACGATCAGGTACGCGGCCGACCCTTGTATCTTGTCGCCCGCACCTGCAATCTGTCGAGCGGCGCGACTTCCGAAGAGGCCGTCTGCGAATCGTTGCTGGCAGAAAGTCGCGAGTTGCTGGCGCTCGATGCAGGTCGGATATCCAATCCGATCCCTTTGGAGGATGAAGGATTAAACACGGGACGGATTGAAAATCCGCCCTATCTCCGTGGAGTGAAGCAGCCGCGCGGAAAGAAGCAGTTGGCCAAACGCGGCCGGAAAACGCGCGGCGCCAAAGCAAAGTAGCGGAGCGATCATCGAACCCCAGTATTGGTTGATCGGCTGGCCCACGATGCTGAAGGCGGCGAGATAAATCGCCACCGTGATGCCGATCCGCTGTCCGGCTGGACGGCTCCAACCGGCGAAGCCGAGCAAGGCGGCGGCCAAAAACAACGCCGTCACCCACTGCGGCAAGAGCAACAGCCAGACGTTCATCTGGGCCGTCGAGATCACGAAACCCGCGCCGCCCAGGCGAACCCAACCGGCCTGGTGCGCAGTGTTGGTCGCGCTCATCAGCGGCAGTACATGGGACAAGTGAATCGCGTAAAACAGGCAATACGCCGCAGCCCCCGCGATCCATCCGACAATCTCACCGTGACGCTTGTCCTTGATCGCCCCAATCGCACAGAGCACACAGTAGGGCGCGGCAAGCTCCCGCAGGAACAGAGCGGCGATTCCGGTCACAATGCCCAGTCTTCTTCGATCAAGCCCGTAGGCCACCGCGGATAGTGCCAGAAACACGCCGGACCAAAGCTCGGTCATGACAAACAAGTCTCCCAGCGCAATCGGCATCAGCGCTCCGAGCAGCAAGAGTGCCGCCAACATCCCCTGCCGCGGGCCGGCCTCGTTCGCCACCAATTCAAACCCCAATAGCAGCAATGCAATCGCCGCCCCGCCGAGCATCGCCTTTCCAAGGACCGCCTCGGGCAGGATCCCAACCAGCCACATCGGCAGCGGCGTCCGCCAGTTGAAAATGCTCTTGGTCGGATACCCACGAGCCCGCAACTCATCAGCCGCCGCCGCGTAATACGACTCCCCGGCATGAATCCGATCGATCTCCGCGCGGTACAACGCGATGTCGCCAGGACCACGCAACGGTCCATCGGCAAAGCCGCTTCGCATGGGCGACAGCGCAACGGCCACGAAGAATAGCGCGGTGGCCGCGAAGACCGCCAACACCGCGCGCGCTTTTCCAACGGACCAGCCGGCAATCGCAGTGGGTTGGGCGTGAAGGGTGGACATCACGCAAGCCTACGCCAGAAGACCGCGTTGCAAGGTCGGCTGCCAACCCTAACCGATTCCCGAGGACGCGCAAATTCGTCGTTAGAACCGCAGTTTTCCCACGATTCGCTATGATCCCTCCCCGGCGGCGGCGCCGTTTTCGCGGAACACAAGCAGGAAGCCGATCATCACGATTGCGGCGCTGACCGCGGCGACCCTGTTGATTCCGATCGGCGAAGCTCAAATCGCGCGTTCGTAGATGCGGTATCGCTTGTAGCGTTTGGCGCCCACGCTTTCGACCGTGCGGTTGATCATCTCATTGTCCTCCAGCGTCCAGCCGAGTTCCGCGCCCTGGTAGCCCAACTTCTGCGTGCCGTGCTGGAAGGCTCGCAGAATCATCAGCTCCGCGATTCCCCGTTTGCGGTAGCCGCTCAGCACGCCCAACACTGCCATCCGCGCCGTTTTAATTTTCTTCATGCCACAAAGCAGCTTGACCAGGCCGATCGGCACGCCCCATCGGGTCAGCCGGCCATTCACGGGGCGAATCGCTTCATTCAGGTCCGGCAGCGTCACGCAAAAGCCCACGGGTTGTCCGTCCACTTCGGCCAACAGCAGCAACTCGGGCAGCGCCGTTTGCTTGAGCTGCCTGGCCATGTGGCTGAATTCCTCAGGCGTCATTTTCACAAAGCCCCAAGTTTTCTCCCAGGTTTGGTTGTAGACCTGCATGCAGCGGGCCACCTCGGAATTGAAGTCGTCGATGCGCACCGGGCGAATCGTCACACCGCGGCGTTTGGCGATGCGTTCGGCCCGCCTGGTCCAATCGTCGAGGGCCGAGTTGTCGCCGTTGAACCACCAGGCATACATGTCCTTCGCTTTCTTGAGACCCCAGCTTTCGAGCAACTCGGCGTAGTACCGGGGATTGTGATTCATCATCACGCGCTGTGGTGTGTCGAAGCCTTCGATCAGGAGGCCCGAGGGGTAATTCGTGGAATAGTCGATCGGTCCCATAATCGACGTGCGGCCGCGGGCGCGCAGCCAGCGAGCGGCGGCGTTGAGCAGCGTGCGGGCGACTTGCGGATCATCGATCGTCTCAAACATGCCAAAGCAGCCAACGTTGGTGCCATGTTCGGCGTTGTAATTAGGATCGTCGCTGACCGAAATCCGGCCCACGACCTTGCCGTTCCGCCGGGCCAGAAACTGGGCGGCGAAACCATGTTTGTAGAACGGGTGTTTCTTGGGGTTGATGGAGGCCTGGGCTTCGATCTTAAGCGGAGGGCACCAGTGGGCGTCCCCCTCATAAATTTGCCAAGGAAAGTCGACAAACTCTTTCCGTTGG